>NZ_JAQJCJ010000040.1:0-22375 GCF_030182485.1 Rhizobium atlanticum | reverse complement strand
GCTCGAAGGCATCCCGCCTCAATCACTGCGCACTTTCATGACAGGAAAAACTGGTTTCGATGCGCTCATGCATCAGGTCTGTGTCGGCTGGGGTCACTGCGGGAGCGTGCAGGCAGACAAATATGTGCACGTGACTGACTTCATGCCGAACTCGGGTACAGTGACCGCAACACAGTTCGCCGAATGGGTCCTCACCGCTGAAGGCGAGGCCGATGCTCCCTTGGCCTACAGAGAAAGATGGCTTTCCCGCCTGAGGGACGCCTTCATCGAGCACATGGGAGCAGATCGTGTGGACGCGAAGCGGATGCGATGGCAATCAGAATAGACCGTTCTGAAACTCCACACCGGTCAATTCGAATTTACGAGTTCACGGCCTAGAACTCGCGGCCCTCATTTAATGCCGGGACCACCTGGCCGAAAATTCAGCGAGTTAGAAGCGAGATCATTGGTGATTTCCGCCTAAGAGTTCAGCGCGTTATTGAGGTCATGCAATCCGACCATCAGCATCATGGGGTCGGAAGGAGAAGGCAGGAAGCCGACGGCCTCATAGAAGGCCCGTGCGTCATCTGAAATCGCATGAACGAGCATACCTCGAATGCCAAGTACTTCAGCGGCATTGAGCAGGCGCAGGCCCGCGTCGCGCACCAATGCCCTGCCAATACCGCGCCCTTGGTAGGATTGATCAATGGCGAGGCGACCAAGCACGGCGACCGGAATTGGATCAGGCATATTGCGCCGAAAACGGCCAGGCGCTTCCGGCTGCCTGACGGCGCCGGAAGCGAGCGCGTAGTAGGCGACGACGCGGCTCTCCTCGCACACGACGAAGGTCCGCGATGCGCCGCTCGCTTGATTAGAACGGGCGCGACGTCGCAGCCAGTCATCTAGTTCAATGACTCCGGAATTGAACTCGACCAGCTCATGATGATCTGCCAAGGGCGCCGGTGCGCTGAGGGTCACGCCTTATCCCACGGTGCTTTGGTCGACATGGTGCGTGCTAAACGCTCATTGGGCTGCGTGGGTGCATCGAGCCGGGCAAGGTATTCAGCATAGATTTCGGGGCTTACCGTGAAGATAGTGCGGTCGAGCAGCACTTCCTCGGCTCGGCGCTCGGAAGCTTCCAACATGAAATCCGTTCGCGTCTTACCAAGCAACTCAGCGGCTCGATCAATCAGATTGCGGGTCGCAGGCTTGATGCGCATATTCAGCGGCACGCTTGCGTCCGGGCTTTTGCTCGGGTGTGAGGTCGGCATGGCAAACTCCTGTTTGCACCCACATAGCGTAATGACAATACCTTTACAAGACCCGTAAAGGCAGTGTCGTTACACAATTCGCGGTCCTAATTCACGGCATTTGGCTCATCTAAACTCTTGAAAGGATTGAACCAGCGAGCCACGCGATTTGCCGCGTGCGGCATACGCATGTCACTGTGTGGAACATGGAACCCCTTCGATCGACCTTGGAAACTCCAGCGCTTCGGCATTAATCCGCTTTTTGTAAAGCTCGGCGATCTTGCCGCTGGATTTCGCCTCATCGATGAAGTCATTGAGGGCCTTGTTGATCTCCTTATCGCCCAAGCGGGAGCCGGCGCCGTAGTACGTGGCGACAATCGGTATCTTATATTCATAGGCGCCCTGGTGCCTGCTTTTCTACCCGTGCGAGATAGAACTGGTTCGCTCCGACTGCGACGACCTGGCCGGCCAGAAGCGCCTGCATGGTTGCCGACTCATCATCGAAACGTTTGATGTCGGCGCCTCGCGCCAGCTTTGTTAATTGGATATCCTGCGATAAGCCGGGAACGCCGATCGCTCCGGTGTGAAAAGGCTTTCTACGGCTTGCCTTTTTCGCGGCCAGCACATTCACTTGGTTGCAATCTAGGGCACTGAGTGCTGCAGAACCTTCGCCCGCTCAGCGTTCATGGCAAGCCCTACAATTGTTCCAATGACGCGACCGGACGGATCGACATATTTTACTCGTATAACTCAAATGGCCTTAGGCAGGCGTAGCATTTTCGTAGCGCCACGCCAACTTTGCGCTTTTGCCTCTCCCAAGACCCTGATCGCCTGCACAAGTCGAAAAGCAATCGCGAAACATCGGCCGAAGTCTGCTGTCGACCCCAAGCTAACTCCAATCAGGCTAGCGACAGCGCGGCTCTTGAAACAAAATAATCGAGAAAATAGATTGTCGGCTGGCGCTGGATTCCGGCGCCATCCTTGTTGATCACCAACGTTTTCAGTGAGGTAGCTATGAATGCAAATTTCAATCGTCCCGTATATCTTAAGGAGCGGGACAGCCTGGTTCGGGAGATAATCTCCCTGGCAGATGCGATTGACTTCCTTGAAGATTGGCCCGAGCGCGAGCGGGACATTACCCACGAAGCGACCCTTAAGACCTGCTACATGGCCCACGATGGACATAAGCCGCTCGAGGTAGCTCGCGACGCCATTCGCGCGTTCGGGAATAAGAAGGGCATCTTGATGAAGCAGCCGGCAATCCAGCCGTGGATGATCAAGACCCCTGCCGGAGGCGGGCGCGTTTCCGCCTGATTGATTCGCACGAGTGGAGAGGCTGCGATCGCGGCCTCTCTCATGAGCCGTACCTGAGCCGACGCTGCGGTTGGCGCGACGCAGGCTGCTTGTACCTAGGCCTTTAGTCGCAGATGTACCCCGACCTTGGTCCCATAGCTGGAATCTCCGGAACGAGTGGGTCTGCTGCGTATTTCTTCTGCGGTCAGCACGCCGGAGGAGACAAGATGAGCAGTGATCTGTGGGACAAGCCAATCGAGTTGATGATCGATTCCGATCATTTCCGGAGCGTCGGCAGCAGTCGTGATGCCATGGCGTACCTGATGACCTCTTGGCCCACGAAAGGCGGTAAGTCCTTTTCCGCTGTTCGGCGAGCCTGTCTCGGTGCGATCGACGGGAAGGTCGACAGCGCGACCGCTAAGGTCGCCTTCATTCGCGCGGCCCGGGAAGCCGGCATCCTCAGACCTTGATCGACGTTGTGTCTTCATTGGCATCATGCGGCCACCTCATCTGATCGCGAAGGATCTATTCGCCGCTGGGCGATGTCCGCGTATTCGGGATTGAGTTCGATCAGAATACTGCGAAGGCCAAGCTGCTAAGCGGCGAAGCCGACGGTACCGGCGCCGCCGAAGGGTTTCGAACACGACACCGGGCTCGCAGCCGAAGACTTCGCAAATCGGGCCGCAACCTTCGACAGCTCCGCAGCATGAGCAGATTGTCTTTGGCGCGCCTGCCTTGATGCAGCGCTCGGCGAGCGCCGGCGGGTCAAAATTTGGTTGGAGGCCTCGCCCGGAATTGGCAATTATAGCAGTTTCAATTAGGTCCTGTTGACAAAGTGGATCCCCCAATCATCTGAGGCATGATTCAAGACTGTCTTTTAGGAGACGGTTTTGGCTCGCGGCGACCTGACGGATATGGAATGGCGGATAGTCGAGGGGCTGTTGCCCACAGAACGCGGGAGGAAGTCTCGGCCCTCGCACGATAATCAGCAATATCTGAATGGCATGCTGCATGTTCTTCGGGTCGGCTGTCCCTGGCGCGACATGCATGAACGCTACGGAAAGTGGAATTCTGTCTATGTGCGCTTCCGCCGTTGGGCTGAGCAGGGTGTTTGGGATGCTCTCCTCGAGACCCTGGTCGAACTCGGCCTGACGGATGACTGGCAGCACATGATCGACAGCACCACGGTTCGCGGCCACTCTAAGGCTGCGGGCGCAAAAGGGGGACTTGTCAGGAGGCTTTTTGTAGATCAGGCGGCGACTTTACGACGAAAATCCATGCCCGGTTAAGGACGCCCTCTCGGCTTCGCATGCCGCCAAGCGCTCATGATTGCTGGACATGTCTTGGAGCAGCGCTAGCGGCGGCTGTAAGCTGCAGAGCCACGAACAGCCAATGCAGAACGGTCGTAACGTAGCCGACGGCCAGCACATCGCCGACCACGAAAACGTCCCAGAATAGCAGGTTGCAGGAACCGAGGAGGATGTGAATGCCGGCCGCTGTCAGATGCGACTGGCGCCCTGGCACGGCGCGCCACAGCAACACACCAAGAATGAAGGCGAGGCCGTGCGCCTCGGCCGAGCCGATGGCGAGGTATGGCGCTTTGCTGAACATAGAGGCCACGGGGCCGGCTGCGAAGAAGCTGCCGGCGATATCCGCTAAGAAAGCGGCACTGGAGGCGAACAGCAAAAAGATCGCATTGGCGCGGAGTATCAGTGCGCATGTTGGGTTGGACATCGTGAGCTCCATTGATTGACAGGTTCTAAACAGGGCGGCCTCTGAGAGAACAGCCGGCCTTCTTCATTCGGCCGCGATCGGTAGGCCTCGGGTCTGCAACAGGGCAGGCGCGAGTGCCTGCTCGTCGGCCTGCGCTGTCACGGTTGTCGACGGCGCCTTGATCCTGAACCAGGCGACGTAGAGCGCCGGAAGGAACAGCAGCGTGATCAACGTGCCGGCGATGATGCCGCCCATCATCGCGTAGGCCATCGGCCCCCAAAACACCTCGCGGGCGATCGGGATAAGGCCGAGGCTGGCCGCTGCGGCAGTAAGCATGATCGGCCGCATGCGCGTGATGGTAGCCTCGACGACGGCGTCCCAAGGCGCATGGCCCTGGCTGTGCAGCTCCTCGATCTGCACGATCAAGATCACCGAGTTGCGGATCAGAATGCCGATCAGCGCGAGCACGCCGAGGATCGCGACGAAGCCGAGCGGCGCACCGCTGGGGACGAGCGCGGCTACCACGCCGATCAGTCCGAGCGGTGCCGCCGCGACGACCAGGAACAAGCGCTGAAAGCTCTGCACCTGGACCATCAGAATTGTCGCCATGACGAACAGCATGAGCGGCACGACAGCGGCGATCGGACCCTGCCCCTTGGCGCTCTGCTCGACCGAGCCAGCGGTAGCGACGGCGTACCCCGCCGGCAGCTCGTCAACGAACTTCTCAACGACAGGCGCCAGTTCCGCCACCACGGTCGCCGGCTGCGCCGTGCTCACGATGCCGGCGCTGATAGTAAGCGTCGGCACGCGGCTGCGCCGCCAGATGACCGGCTGCTCGAGCTCGTGGCGGAAGGTCGCGAGCGCGGCCAACGGCACCGACTCGCCGCCGCGGGTCGGCAGCTGCAGGTTTTCGAGCGTGTCGATCGACTGCCGCTCCTCGGCGCGTGCGCGGCCGACCACGTTGACGAGATAGATGTCGTCACGGACCTGCGTCGCGGTGGTGCCGCTCACCACCCGGTTCACCGCCGAGGCAATGTCCTCCGAACTGATGCCGAGCTGACGCGCCTTGTCCTGCAACACGTCGATCTTCAGCACCCGCGACGGCTCCATCCAGTCATAGGTGACGTCACCGAGGTTCGGGTTCTCGGCGATCGCGGCCGCGAGCTTCTGCGACAGCTCGCGCACGGTTTGGATGTCGGGGCCGCCGATCCGGTACTGCACGGGACGGCCAACTGGCGGTCCGAGCTCCAGGCGCTTGATGAAGGCGTCGGTGCCGACGAAGTCGCGGCGCAGGACCTCCTTGAGCCGCGCTCTCACCCGCTCGCGCGCATCCGACCCCTTGGTGACAATCACCATCTGGCCGAAATACGGGTTCGCCGGCTGCACATCGAAGGAAAGGACAAAGCGCGGCGCACCCTGGCCGATGTAGCTCGACCAATGGTCGATGTCGGGATCGCCGGCAAGCGACTTCTCGAAGCGCTCCATCTGTGCCTTCGTCTCGGCAATCGAGCTGTTCTGCTGCAGCGTCCAGTCGACGATCAGCTCGGGCCGGTCGGAGGCCGGGAAGAACTGGTGCTGGACGAAACGCATGCCGAAGAGGGCAAGCCCGAACGCCATGACGGTGGCAACGATCGTCAGCCAGCGCCGGCGCATGGCGAACAGGAGCATTGCCTTGAAGCCGGCATTGACGCGGCTCGGCTTGCCATGATGCGCCTTCATCGCCGCCGGCAGCAAGGCCACGCCGATCAGCGGCGTGAACAGCACGGCGACGATCCAGGAGATCAGCAGCGACAGCGCGATCACCACGAACAGGGTGAAGGTGTATTCGCCTGGCGCGCTGCCGTTGAGACCGATCGGGATGAAGCCGGCGACGGTCACCAGCGTGCCCGTCAGCATGGGAAATGCCGTCGAGGTGTAGGCGAAGGTCGCGGCCTTCTTTAGAGAATCGCCGTGCTCCAGCCGCGACACCATCGTCTCGACCGCGATCATGGCGTCATCGACCAAAAGGCCGAGCGCGATGATTAGGGCGCCGAGCGAGATGCGCTGCAGCGATATCCCGAAATAGGCCATCGCCATGAAGGTCATCGCCAGCACCAGCGGGATCGACAGGGCGACGACGAAGCCGGCGCGCATGCCGAGGCTGACGAAACTCACCGCCAGCACGATCGCCACCGCCTCGAACAGCGCCTGCGTGAAGCCGCCGACCGCTTCCTCGACCACGACCGGCTGGTCGGCGACGAGATGCACGCCGATGCCGGCCGGCAGCTCTTTAGCGATCTTCTCCATGCGCTCTTCCAGCGCCTTGCCGAACTCCAGCAGATTTCCATTCGTGCGCATGCCGATGGCAAGACCGATCGCCGGCTCGCCGTTGAAGCGGAACATGGGCTGCGGCGGGTCGGCGTAACCGCGGGTGACGGTGGCGATGTCGGCCAGCCGGAAGAAGCGGTCGTTGACCCTGAGGTTGATCGAACGCAGGCTCTCCTCGTCGGTGAATTGTCCGCCGACACGCACGCTAATACGCTCGGGGCCGGATTGGATAATGCCCGACGGCGTGATCGCGTTCTGGCCCTGAAGCGTGCGCAGGATGGTCTGCTGGTCGAGGCCGAGGGCGGCGATCCGGCGCGTCGAGAATTCGAGGTAGATCACCTCGTCCTGAACGCCGACCAACTCGACCTTGCCGATGTTGGGGATGGTGAGCAGCTTCGCGCGCACGTCCTCGACGTAGTCGCGCAGCCGGCGCATGCCGACGCCGTCCGAGGTGAAGGCATAGATGTTGCCGTACACGTCGCCGAAACGGTCGTTGAAGGACGGCCCAACCGTGCCCTGCGGCAACTGGGCGCGTATGTCGCCAACCATGTTGCGGACCTGGTTCCAGATTGCCGGAACATCACGCGCCTTGGTCGAGTCCTTGAGGTTGACGAAGATCGTGGTCTCGCCCGGCGTGGTGATGGAGCGCGTGTAGTCGATCGGCTCCAGCTCCTCGAGCTTGCGTTCAATGCGGTCGGTGACCTGGCGGATCATCTCTTCGGCCGACGCGCCGGGCCAACCGGCCTTCACGATCATGGTCTTGATCGTGAAGGCCGGGTCCTCCTCGCGGCCGAGGTTGATGTAGCTCATCACGCCGGCGATCGTCGACGCGATCATGAAGTACCAGACGAGCGACTTGTGCCGGAGCGCCCATTCCGAAAGGTTGAAACTGCCCATCGCGCTCAGTCCTCCGAGATCCTGACCAGTTGTCCCGGCTTCAGGCTGTGTACGCCGGCGACGACAACCTGGTTGCCGTCGGCGATGCCTTCCGCCACTTCGATGATTGCGTCGCTGCGCGCGGCGATCTTCACTTCGCGCAGCGATACCTTGCTCGAGGCCGGGTCGATGACCCAGACCATCTGCTTGCCATCGCGCTCGACCAGGCCAGAGGCCGGCAGCTCGACATGCGAGGCTGTCCTGCGCTCCGGCGTGGCGGTGACGATCGTGCCCAACCGGAAACTGCCGGCGGCGGCGCCCAGCGAGATGCGCAGCCGGCGCGTGCGCGTTGCCTGGTCCGACTGCGGCGCGATCTCGCGCAGCATGCCTCCGGCGACGATCGTGCTCTCGACCTGCAGCGCAATCTCGAAGGGGTCGCCCGGCGCGAAGGCGCCGGCGAGCTCGTCGGGAACGTCGATGACGGCCTCACGCGCGTCGGAGCCGGCGACGGTGACGACCGGCTGGCCCGGTGATGCGACCTGGCCGACCTCCGTCTGCACCGAGGTGACCACGCCGTCGAACTCCGCTGCGAGCACTGTGTAACCAAGCTGCTCCCTGGCCTTGGCCAGCCTGGCGCGGGCCTCGGCGAGCCCGGCCTGGGCGGTCGAGAGCGCCTCTTGCGCAAGCTCGACCTGCATCTTCGAGGCGACGTCGCGCTTCGACAGGACGCGCATGCGCGCGGCGCTGGCTTTAGCATTGGCGAAGCGCGCCTCGGCGAGAGTGACTTCCGCTTCCGCCGCCCGGGCAGCAAGCTCGAGCGCGACCGGGTCGAGCCGGGCGAGCACATCGCCCCTGCGGACCAAGGCGCCGACCGCGGCGTTCTGCTCCACGACGCGGCCAAGCAGGCGAAAGCCGAGGTTCGCCTGGGTGCGCGGCTCGATGGTGCCGGTGAAGGTCGAGGGATCGCGATGCGCAGAGCTGGCGACGACGGCGAGGACGGGCTGGACCTCGGGCTCGGCCTCTGCCTTCACTTGCTCTTCCTTGCAAGCGGCGAGCGCCAGGATCAGGCTTGCGGAAATGATCAGACGCGGCTTCATGACTTTGCTCCATCGGCCAATTCGACCTGCTGTCCCGGCCGCAGCAGCTGCGAGCCCGTGGTCACCACGATCTCGCCGGGCGCGAGCCCGTTGCGGATGAACACCTGTCCGGCGTCATAGCGGTCGACAATGACCGGCCTCAGCTCCACCGTTCGCGCGACGGGATCGACAATCCACACGGCCGCTTCTCCTCCGCTCGAGGTCAGCGCCTGCCACGGCAATACAATGACCTTGCCGGATCGGAATTTCGCAACGCCGCTCACCGCGGCGCCGAACGCCATCGAGGGCGGCGGGCTGGTGAGGGCGACCCTCGTGACGACCGTTCCGGCGGCACTCAGCGCCGGCGAACCTCGCGCACCGTGCCGGTCGTCCTGACGTCGGGGTTGGAGACCAGCGCAACGGCGACCGAGGGCTCCTCCGGCTCGCGCGAGAAGATCGACTCGTTGACGCTGAAGACGGCATCCCTGGGCCCGTCGCCGGCGACGGTGAATACCGGCTGCGCTGCCTGCACGACCTGCCCGACCTCAACATTGCGGGCCGTCACGATTCCCGCGATCGGCGCACGCAGCTCGGCGTGCGCCAGCTGGTCGCGGGCTGCATCGAGTTGCGCCTCGGCGTGGTCGAGCGCGGCGCGGGTCGTGCGCATCGCCTCGTCCGCCTGGTCGTAGGCGCGGCGCGTGGTGATACCGCCGGCGAGCAGCGCCTTCTGTCTGGCGAACGCGGACGCCGCCTGGCTGTGCTGTGCCCTCGCGGCATCCACGGCCGCCTTGGCTGAGGTGACGCTGGTCTGCAGCTCGGCAGGGTCGAGGCTGGCCAGCAGCTGACCGGCCTGGACGTGGTCGCCGACGTCGACGGCGCGGCAAGCGACACGGCCGCCAACGCGGAAGGCCTGCACGCTCTCGACCTGTGGCCTGATTTCGCCGGTCAGCGTTACCGTCGGCGTGTGGTCGGTAAGCTCGACGGCGATTGCGCGCACAATTTGCGGCGGATGGGCCGGCGCCGCCTCATCCGAGCAGGCGGTGAGGCTGGTCGAGGACAGGGTCAGGCATGCGATGATGCGGCATGCAGCGGCGGCGTGTGGCAGCGTGCGCATGGAGACTTCTCCCTTAGCGCTTGAGCTCGTTGCGCGCCGCGTAGCCAATCTCGCTGCGAACGAGACCGATGTCGCGAAGCGGGCGATCGTCGAGCAGGCTGAGATCGCGCTCTGCGCGGCGCTGGCGAAACTCGGCATCAATCGTGCGCGAGAGCGACGTCAACGCCGCTGCAACGAGGCGCAGGGGGTCTTGAGAGTGTCCGGCGCGGGGCGGGATCCGGCTGTGTACGTCATGGACGTCTTCCTTCTTGTGTGTTGCCTCGCGGTGCGGCCGCGAGCGGCGGCGTCGCGCCGTGGGCCACGGCGCCGGCCTGCAGCGGGAATTCGAGAGGCGGCTGATCTTTTTAAGAAAGAAACAACTTTCTTTCCAATAAAAAGAAAGCCTTTTCTTTCCGATTGTCAACTGATATTTTCCTGAATGCGACCAAGGGCTGAGGCCGGCATGGCCGCTCGCCTCGCCCGACAGGAAAGGACGTTCCGGAATGGATCAAAAGGTAACTGACGGATCGCAGCGCAGCGGCTCGGGCCGGCTCCCCGCCGAGGAGGCCGCGCGGTTGCCAGACCGGCTGCTCGACGCGGCGATGACCGTGTTCCTCGATCAGGGCTACGCGCAGACCACGATGGACCGCATCGTGCGAGCCGCCGGCGCATCGACCAAGACCGTCTACAGCCGCTATCGCAACAAGAACGAGATTTTGACGGCCGCCGTGCGAAGGCTGATGGAAAGCGCCCTGCCGAATCTGATCAACGAACTCGATGCCGAAGTCGACGAGACCGAGCCACGGCTATTCCTCATCAAGATCGGCGACCGGCTCGCCACACTCGCCACGGCGGAAGAATCGCTCGGTATCTATCGCCTTGTCGTCGCGGAGAGCAGCCGTTTTCCCGGCCTGGCGAAGCTCTATGGGGAAGGGTCGGGTCGCGTCTTAGCCTTCCTCGCACGACTATTTGCGCACTGGCACGAGAGCGGAAGGTTGCCGTTCTATGGCGAGCCCGCAAGCGCTGCCGCTGCCTTTCTTGATCTTGTCGTCGCCACGCCGCGCAACAAGGCCGTCATCGGTATGCCGCTCAGTCGCGCCGCTCTGAAAAAACATGTTGCGGCGGCAGTAGACATATTTTTGCGTGGCTGCGGGCCGCAGCCAAGGGCAAACCCCTCGGGACGCAAAAGGTGATCTCCACTCCGTTACTGCCCGGTCTGACTCATCGGCAAACTATCGTTATCGGCGAGCACCTAACCTTGCCTGCTGTCGTCTCCAGCGCGTTCACAGGGTTCGTCGACATGCCTCCCGTCTTTGCGACAGCGTTTCTCGTCGGCTTTGTCGAGTGGACCTGTATAGAGGCGTTGCGACCCCATTTGAGCTCTGGACAACGGACGGTCGGAGTACATGTCGATCTGAGCCATTCCGCCGCGACCCCGGTCGGCATGGCAGTTACGGCGGGCATCAAGTCACTGTCTTTTTCGGTCGAGCACTGCGGTTCGGAGTCACTTGTCGGGATGAGGTAGAAGTCATTTCCGAAAGTTACCACGATCGTTTTCTGGTCGAGAGCGATCGCTTCATGGCACGTGTTGCAAGGAAGGCAGCGGAGACGAAAGGCGCGTTGTAACGGTCCCATGGTTGAAACGATGACTGCACTTAGGTCGTGAAGCAGAAGCTCGAGGTTCCGCTGCTGCTTGGCATCGACGCTTGTCGAACCTCCACTCGAAATCCTGAGACCTGCAAGAGGCGAAGCTTGACCCGAAGCCGACCTCATTTCCGCACACCAGATGGTGACTTCGCGCTTCCATCCCCGACATACTTGCATCCTAGAGATTCCCAGAAGTGGACATCTCGGCGGATCATCGAGGCGGCAGGTTTGCACGAAAAGTGGATGCAGGCTCGACCGCCATAAATGATCCGGGAATGGGCGAGTTGCCGCTTCTCACCTTGAGATGGTCCACAGGCCGGCCATCCGGGATATCCGAATCTTCCTCATTTCCATGGATCGCTCTTAAGGCCCTTGGACACGCCCAGCATGCCTTCAGCGAAATGCCAGCACATCGTTGACCCCTCACCTTCGAGTTACGGCGCCTGGAGTTATTGTATTACCTGCTCTCAAACAGTACTACCGAGACGGGAACAATAGGCACGGAAGCTGGCGGTGATCGCCAAGGGACGAGTGAAGGAGCTTTTGGCCGAAAAAGGCTTGCGGGTTATGTTCAGTGGCGCCGTGGACCGTACACCAGTGCACCGGCCGCTCGTCAACATCTGTCGAACGAATGAACGAATGGGGAAGAGATCGGGAAGAAGCTGCTGACAGAAGGCTTCGCTCGCAGTTGGAGCCCCAAGCGGCGCAACGACTGGTGCGATAGATTCTCAGTACGAGACCGTACGCGGAACCTTGCCAATCACATCTGAGTTTGAGCAGCAGGAAAGCACGGGTGTTCCTCCTGTGCGATCCAGTGTTGTCAACTGCCCCGCTTCGGCGGGGCTTTTTTTAGGGCAGCGCTCGTCTTTCGTTAGTAGGGATGCCCGCTCGAACCCTCCACTTCACGCACCCGATCATGAAGCAGATAGCGGCGTGTCGGCAGCCATGCGGGCTCACGCACCTTGGGAATTGACGGAGCCGCCTGGAAGAAGACTAGGAATGACGCTGCGGCCGCGCGTGAAAGACCCTGCGCATCGACGACTTTAAATATCGGCTTACCGATCAGCCGAATGGCTGGTTCGGGTCAAGGCCGACTGGCCGATCCTGCTTAACCTCCGCCTGGACCCGTTCGAGCGCACGGGCCTCGGGCCAAAGCTCTTTGCAAAGGATTGGTGGGCCTACGAGTTCTGGCGCTACGTCTTCCTGCAGCAGGAGGTGGCGAAGGCCGCTCAGACCTTCCTCGACTTCCCGCCGATTCAGAAAGGCGCAAGCTTCAATCTGGAAGCTTTGAAAGGGGAGCTGGACAAGAGAATGGCCAGTCAGGCGGCGCGGTAACAGACGCTTGCTCGCCAAATCGAGGCGGGCGCCATCAACGCGCCCGCCAATGGCTGCCTGCCCGAGGGGCAATTCAGGCACCGAGGCCAACCCCCATTTCCTCCTCCCGGCGTTCCTCACATGCCCCTGCGGAACCGCAAGATGGTGGCATTTGCAACCGGGGACGCGCCGGAGAAGGGTCGCATGACGACGCGCGCGCGTTCCGCTCCCCTTCCTCTCCGTACGGTAGCGGACCCCTTCCGTTAAAAAACGGAACATCGGCAACTCCTTCAGGTTGGGCCTCTATCTCGAACGTCCAACAGCAAAGGCGAAACCGATGATTTTGAGAATTCTCGCGACTTCGACACTTGCCCTGGCCCTGGCGACCTCAGCCATGGCACAGACCTCCGGCACATCAGGCACGTCCGGCAGCGGCACGTCGGGCAAAAATACCAACAGTGGCAACAGCAACGGCACCGGCAGCAACATGAACGGCAGCAGCACCAACGGCAATGCGACGGACAATAGCTCGACCGGCTCGATTAACGGCAAGGGCAATCCCTCCAGCAGCACCAGGACTTCCGGCTCCTCCGGCGGCGACCCCAACGATTGCCAGCGCACGACCGGCAGCGGCACCGGCAACCCGGCACCGACGCCTTCGGTCAACTCGCCCCTACCCGACGCCGCCAACGCCTGCTGATGCTCCCTTGGCAGCAGCGGCCCGACTCACGGCAGATGAGCGTCTGCCGCGAGCCGGGTGTGCGTCTCGAACACTGATGAGAGGATGCCGCAACGCCTCACTCCTTCTCGCAGCGTTGGAGATCCGAAAAAGGAGGCAGCTAGACTCGGCTGTCAGGTCCGCATCCGATTGGTCCTCGGCATTCAACCACCACGTATCGGTAGTCCTTTGACTGCCATCAGATCCTGATACCGTGTACTGTGACCAGATGTCGAAATCGGGGATCAGCGGACATGGGCGAGGAGGGCTTGCCTAAGATCTCAGCCCGGTATGGCAACACTGCCATCGCGCGGCTTAGCGGGTGGCGGTGGCGGTTACATCGCCAGCGAACAACGGCCGTGCAGGCAACTGCGACCATATCTGTCTGCTTCATCTTCAGGCTCTATCGTGAAATCCGCGTCGAAAGGATGATCGACGAGAGCGTCCGCTCGACGCCCTCGATCGTGCCGATATCGTCGATCATCTGGTCGAGTTCGGAGATCGATGGTGCGGCGATGATGGCGATCAGGTCGAAGCTGCCACTGACCGAATGCACCTCTGTCACCGCTGTCATCTTTTCGAGCGATGCCGTCACCTGCGAGAGCGCCTTCGGCGCAATGGTGATCAGGATGTGCGCGCGGACCAGGCTGGAAGCATAGCTCTCCGACAGCCGGATCGAATAGCCAGCGATGACCTTGGCGCTCTCCAGACGCTCGAGACGAGCCTGCACCGTGGTGCGCGACAGCGACAGCCGCTTAGCGAGAGTCGCGACCGGCATCCGGGCATTTTCACTGAGCACGGCGAGCAGCTCGCGATCTTTGTCGGATAGCGCCATGTTTCCCACAATCTGCCTATCATCTCCGGCATTATGCCGAATTGTCTACGTCATATTGCACATAATGTCGCTATGAATCGTCTTTCCCCGACGGCAAACTTATAAAAATCTATAGGCAAACTCCAGGGGATTTATATGAGGGAAATAGTGGTCATCGGTGCTGGCAAAATTGGCGGAGCGATCGCGCTGATGCTGGCGGAGACGGGCGACTACAAGGTCGTGGTCACCGATCGCGACGAGAAGCAGCTTTCCAAGATCGACCATCATCCGGCGATCTCGACCGCAGCCGTCGACATCACCGATAGCGCCGCGCTGGTCGCCGTCCTCAAGGAAAAGTTTGCCGTTCTCTCGGCGGCACCCTTCAATCTGACCGGCAAGGTTGCCGAAGCAGCGCTCGAAGCATCCGTCCACTATCTCGATCTCACCGAAGACGTTGCCACGACCAAGAAGGTCGAAGAGCTTGCCCACGCTGCCGATGTCGCCTTCATTCCGCAATGCGGTCTGGCGCCGGGCTTCATCTCGATCGTTGCCAGTGAGCTCGCGACCTGCTTCGACACGCTCGACAGCGTTCGCATGCGCGTCGGCGCCCTGCCGCAATATCCGTCGAATGCCCTAAACTACAATCTGACCTGGAGCACGGACGGGCTGATCAACGAATATATCGAGCCCTGCGAAGCTGTCGTCGAAGGCAAGCTCGTGACGGTTCCGGCGATGGAAGAACGCGAAGAGTTCTCGCTCGATGGCGTCACCTATGAAGCCTTCAACACGTCGGGCGGCCTCGGCACGCTGGCAAAGTCGCTCGAAGGCCGAGTGCGGACCATGAACTACCGGACGATCCGTTACCCCGGCCATCAGGCAATCATCAAGGCGCTGCTGAATGACCTCAACCTGAAGAACCGTCGTGATGTTCTGAAGGATCTCTTCGAGAACGCGCTTCCGGCCACCATGCAGGACGTTGTCGTGATCTTCGTCACCGTTTGCGGCTGGAAGGATGGCCGCTATATGCAGGAAACCTACGCGAACAAGGTCTATGCGGGCGTCGTCGCCAGCAAGAAGATGAGCGCGATCCAGATCACCACGGCAGCCGGTATCACCACGGTTCTCGATCTCCTCGCAGATGGCAAGCTTCCGCAGAAGGGCTTCGTTCGCCAGGAAGAGATCACCCTGGCCGATTTCCTGAACAGCCGTTTCGGCCGGGTCTATGATCCGGAAGCGATGCGCCTGAAGCAGGCGATGTAATCCTGCGCCAAACAGCTAAGAGCGCCCGGTCGTAGAAGCGATCGGGCGTTTTTTGTTGCTGAGCTCTCCGGGCTCTTGCTCAAATGAGTAGCCTTCGCTATATGACTACTATAGTCATAGCTTCGAGGCCTATATGAGAGAGATCCAGCTTAAGGATGCTAAGGCAACGCTTTCCGCCGTTGTCGATCAGGCTGTTCATGGCAATCCTGCGATCATCACTCGACATGGCAGAAAGGAAGCCGTGGTAATTTCGTTCGAGGAGTATGAAAAGCTGAAGCAGGTTCCGAGTTTCGGACGACTGCTGGCTTCCTTTCCTGGCGACGAAGGCGATATTCCGCCGCGGAGCACTAAGCCAAGCCGGCCCATCGATCTCTGATGTTTCTGATCGATACGAACGTCATATCTGCACTTGCTCCGTCGAAACGCCAGAGTCATGGACCCCTTATTGAATGGCTTGACGAAGCCAGTCCGCAGCTGTTCCTATCCGTTATTTCTGCTGCAGAGGTTAAATCCGGAATCGTCAGGGCAGAGCGCGAAGGCGCAACCACGAAAGCGCGGCAGCTGAGAGAATGGTGGGAGAGCGTCGAACATCTATACGCACAGAAGCTGTTGCCGTTCGATCTGAGATGCGCGCATGCTGCCGGTCAGATTCTCGACGACGCTCGCGCCCACCAGCCGGGCTTCGGGGACATTGCGATAGCCGCCACAGCCCAGGTGCATGGCTTCATCGTTTTGACCCGCGACTTGCGCCATTTCGAACCTCTAGGAGCTCGAGTGCTCGATCCATTCAAAGCGCTGCCCAAGCTGTAGGGGCAGAGGAGGATCTTTCTACTACAGCCCCGCCGCCTTGGTAAGATTGACACGGAGACGATCCCGACGGCTTCCCCTGCTGCCGCTTTCAACCCGCCCCAACCGGTCACGATCGACCAAACCACTCTTTCACCGATCGCGCTTAGAACTTTCGCGTCACGGCAAGGAAGAAGCGCAGGTCGTTCCAGTCGAGCATCTGCGCTTTGTCCATTTTCGGACCGCCAGCTATCATGCTCGTTCCGAACCCTTCTTGTCGCCATACCGGGCACGATAGTTCTCGATCGTGTCCATGGCGCCGCAGAACTCGACATTGTTCCAGTCGGGATCATAGAGATAGCAGGCGACATTGCCGCCGGTTTCCCCGTCTCCCAGCGGCGGGTCGCTATTGTGGCGTACTGGACCATAGTTGACGGCAAAACCGTTGGCGCGCTGCTGTTCGGCGAATGCCAGGACGTCCTCCAGTCGATTTCCTTCCACTTCCAGCGCGAAGTGGAAGAAGCTCATGCCGGACGGCACGGCAATCTTGCCCGCGGGTCATACTGCTCGATCAGGACGAGACATTCATCGTGCGCCTTCGCGCTCATGTAGCAGCAGCGAATTGTCCAGCCTTCTTTAAAAGGGTGCGGCTCTCGTTCGCAGGTGCGGCTGTGGGAAAGACCCGCGACCTGCTCGTACCAGGCGCGGCTGCGGTCAATGTCCTGCACATAGATCGAGAGCTGGCCGATACGGGAAACCAGGGAGGGTTTGAAGACGCCGTAGTCCTCGGTCTTGTTCGAGAACCTCCTGCGAGTCAGCGTCGGCCAGAGCAGCACCAGCTCGCGAAACCATTTGCGTTTGAGCAGTGGGCCGAACTTCTGCTTGAAGGGAGGGATGACGTTCGGCGGAACGAAAGCGGCGGTGGTCATGGTCAGTGCTCCTCGATGATCTCGATCCAATGCCTGTCTGGGTCCTGCACGCTGAATGCGCGTGCAACAGGCTTCGCCGAGGCGAGCATGCGGCCCTTTCGGATGGGAAGCCCCATGCGTAAGGCACGGCTTCTGACCTCGTTGAATGCAGCCTCGTCGCGCAGCACCAGCGAGAAGTGCAGCATCGAATTGTTGTCCATCCTCGGCTTGTGGTGCTTCACCAGGCAGATGTCGTGGTGATGGAAGCCGAAGGAGACGAAGTGCATCGGCGCCTTGAAGGGTCACAAATGCGTCTCTGCGACAGGGGCGGCTTTGCCGCACATCTGAGAGGTGCGCTTCATTGCGAGGAACCGTTTTGTTCGCCTTGGACCAATAAACCTAAGACACCTGGATCCGTCGTCATCGAGACCAGGGATTGATCACTTTCAGCCCGGCAGCTTCGAATGGGCTCGTGTCGCGAGTTGCGATTGCGAGGCCATTCGCTGCTGCTGTGGCGGCAATGTAGCCATCAGCCGTGCCGATCGCTCTCCCCGAAACTCGAGCCCGTGCCATCAGTTCCGAGTAAAACTGTGAACTCGCCAGATCAAAAGGCAGGACGCGCTCGGAAAACTGAGGCAGCACCTCGCTCTCCAGACGCTCGCGCAGGATAGTTTGCCGTTTCCCGGTAGGCATTGCAGCGATCCCGAAACGAAGTTCAGCAACCGTTATTGCGGCGAGAAAAAGCGTCTCTATGGCTTGGGCGTCCAACCAGGCGACCACTGCCTCGTCAGGAGCCGGTTTCCACGGCTCGGATAGGACATTGGTGTCCAGCAAAATCATTCGAAGGTCATCGGTTCAGCAGGCGTCTTGTCGCGACTTTTCTGAAGGACTTCAACGTCGCTGTCGGAAAGCTCAGCGTCGCGACCGATAGCCGCCAGTAAAGAGCCGAGCTTAACCCGTTCAGGCGGGCGAACAGCGGTCTCAAGAATGTCACGGATCTCGGCCTCGGTGCTTCGGCCATGATGAGCCGCTCGCAGCCGCAGAGCCCGATGTGTTTCGTCAGAGAGATTTCGAATGGTGACCGCAGGCATTGATATCACATCCATGGAAATGATAGCTTTGACATCAAAATATAAAAAGCGATGCCAATATGCAAGAGGCTCAAGGGGGGACTTCTCTTCGGGCTCTCTGCCGCGTGCCCTCCAAAAGACCTGGTCACATATTTTAGCAGTTCCACATCCCTTTCGACGCGCGCTCAGGCTACAGCCAGCAATATCTCAGCGGGTTGGAACACGGTCAGCGTAACCCAACAATCGTGACACTCTATGAACTCGCTCAGGCGATCGGTGTCAGTCATGTTGAACTGGTCATTCCGGACGGCCAAGGCTGAGGTTCGCGATACCTTTAGGTACTAAGGCTTTCGGGACTTCAGGGATTCAATCGTTTGCAGCATCGCTAACGTGATTGCGAACATTTCAGACAACTGCAGTTGAAGGGATTAGAACTCGCGGCCCTCATTTAATGCCGGGACCTTCTGCCGAAGATTCAGCGAGTTAGAAGCGAGATCATTGGTGATTTCCGCCTAAGGGTTCAGCGCATTATTGAGGTCATGCAATCCGACCATCAGTATCATGGGGTCGGAAGGAGAAGGCAGGAAGCCGACGGCCTCATAGAAGGCTCGTGCGTCATCTGAAATCGCATGAACGAGCATACCTCGAATGCCAAGTACTTCAGCGGCATTGAGCAGGCGCAGGCCCGCGTCGCGCACCAATGCCCTGCCAATACCGCGCCCTTGGTAGGATTGATCATTGGCGAGGCGACCAAGCATGGCGACCGGAATTGGATCAGGCATATTGCGTCGAAAACGGCCAGGCGCTTCCGGCTGCTTGACGGCGCCGGAAGCGAGCGCGTAGTAGGCGACGACGCGGCTCTCCTCGCACACGACGAAGGTCCGCGATGCGCCGCTCGCTTGATTAGAACGGGCGCGACGTCGCAGCCAGTCATCTAGTTCAATGACTCCGGAATTGAACTCGACCAGCTCATGATGATCTGCCAAGGGCGCCGGTGCGCTGAGGGTCACGCCTTATCCCACGGTGCTTTGGTCGCCATGGTGCGTGCTAAACGCTCATTGGGCTGCGTCGGCGCATCGAGCCGGGCAAGGTATTCAGCATAGATTTCCGGGCTTACCGTGAAGATAGTGCGGTCGAGCAGCACTTCCTCGGCTCGGCGCTTGGAAGCTTCCAACATGAAATCCGTTCGCGTCTTACCAAGCAACTCAGCGGCTCGATCAATCAGATTGCGGGTCGCAGGCTTGATGCGCATATTCAGCGGCACGCTTGCGTCCGGGCTTTTGCTCGTGTGTGAGGGCGGCATGGCAAACTCCTGTTTGCACCCACATAGCGTAATGACAATATCTTTACAAGATTCGTAAAGGCAGTGTCGTTACACAATTCGCGCGGGTCCTAAGTCGCGGCAATTAGCTCATCTAAACTCTTCAAAGGATTGAACCGACCACGCGATTTGCCTCGTGCGGCATACGCTGGCGACGGTGCCGACATAATCTCCTCCGGAGGAGGTATGCGATCATCTTAGCCCAGAACGTGAACATCCTTGCAACACGGCGTCCACGAGGCTCCGCGAACAACGGCTCACTTCGGACGCCGGCCTCGGCGCCAGCCACCACGTGGATGGCCGGCATTGGGAAAACAAGATTCCTTTCTTTTCGCCCAAGGGGATCAAAGTGCCTGTCGCGTTGAGTGTCTTCCCCGACGAACTGTTCGTAACACCGAGATCGTGGGCGGAAGCCGCCTACCCTAACCTCATCCGCTATAACAGACTCTCCAAGGGCGGACATTTCGCAACCTGGGAACAGCCGAAGCTCTTCACGGACGAGGTTCGGACTGGGTTGCGAAGTCTGCGGAAAGCTAGCTGACCATTCTCTGCGCGCAGCGACCGACAGCCGCTGCGCGCAGACGGAATAGCTCATGCCTTCACGGCTCGAGGTGCCTTCCGATTGGTAAGGTAAACCCCAGCAGCCACTATCACCGTGCCAACGATCAGTGGAGGGCTAAGGGGCTCGCCGAATGCGATAAAGGCCTGGACCGCTACCGTAGGCGGGCAGAGATAGATCAAGGATGCAGCGCGCGAAACCTGACCTCGGCGGATCAAATAAAGAAGCAGCGCAATACCCCCAACCGATATCCCGAATACTGACCAGGCAAGAGCGACGTAGGTTTCGAGAGCGCCATCGAAGCGGAAGGTCTCGAAGGCCAGCGCGAAGGGGGCGGTCAACGCCAGTGCACCAAGATATTGCAACGTCGCGATTGCGGTCAGATCGCCATTTTGAAGATGCTTCTTCTGATAAATCGTTCCGTAGGTGACAGCGAACATTGCTACCAAATTAACGGCGAGCGGAATGCCGGCATGAAGGAGATCGGACGTACCTGGTTCAAGGAGCTTCGGTGAAATGGCGACGGCGATGCCGACGAAGCCGAGTGCCAGACCCGCCGTCTGTGAAGGGCGCAGCCGTTCGCCAATGAGTAGGCTGGCCGCCAGTGCCGTGAGAAGTGGCTGCATGGCGGCAATGATGCCGGAGATGCCGGCCGGTACGCCGTGCGCCACCGCCCACCAGACACCGCCAAGATAGAGGCCGTGCAGGAAAGCGCCCGAATAGACCGCCCGCCACGCCAATGCGCCACTGGGCCATTTAGCCCTGATGGCAAGGCAGATAGCGCAAAAGGCGGCCGCCGAAAGCACGTAACGGATCGTGAGGAACGAGAACGGTTCGGAGTGAAGAGCCGCGTACTTCGCAATGATCCAGCCAGTTGACCAGAGAAATACAAAAATGGCGGGAGCGGAACGGTCAAGGGTCATGAATATCTCTGATGTTCGAGAAACGTTGGTTGTTGTAAATCTTCGGATTTTTGGCATCTAACGCCGACTTTTGATGCTCTCATCAGCGCGCCCGATGTGTAAGCTTTTGTGCTTCCAGCTGTGAGGCCGCGGCGGTATAGCCACCGCCCATACCGTCCAGGAAGTGAAGATGGGACCCACGAGCACCGGCTGGGACGAGGCAGGTCATCAACGCGTGAGATTGGCGGTGCAGTCCGAAGTAGGCTTCGCCCCGATCGAACGCCGACGCCAGGAGCGCTTCGACGTTCTTGATCTGCTCGGGCGTACAGTCAAGAGTCAGGCGAAGGACATCGTCGTACCGTCTGTAGTCCGAATTCAAAACGACATCGGTCCATCCCTTGCCACCGAGGTAGTCAGCAACATCGCTGGTGATCGCGACGTCGCCGGGAACAGGGCGCGACGAGCCATCCGCTACACCGAGCGCAGCAAGTATTTGTCTTGCCAACATGGTGAACGCATCAGGCATCGTATGATCCTGTGGCTCCACAAGAAGCGAGAGGATATCACCTCGTTGACTTGGGATTGGTGCCCACTCGCAGGTCAATCCATTCAAGTCAGGCGCTGAGTATTCCTCACAAGGCGAAAGCGCGAAATTTCCTGCTTTGATCTCCGGGTCAGCCCAGTTCAGTCCTCCACCGGCAAACATGGCATAGGTAGCTGTTTCTGATGCGGCGAAGTGCGAGACTTTCACGTCCCGTCCGGCAGCGCGTATATCAGCCACTGTCATGAGGCCGATCCTGAGGTTGAGGTGCAACTGATCGCGAGCATAACCGGCGACCCGACGAAGGACGCCAATCGCGGTTTCCTTTGCGCCGGGATCGAAGGCAAATGCCGCGCCGTCACCGCGAAACACGAATGGGAAGTCGAAGTTGCCAAGGGCGTTGCCTAGCGCTGCTATGGCCGAAGCGCCCGCGTAGTTGACATCCTTGTAATGGCCTCGGGCGATAGCCGAGGTTGAATCGACGACGTCGGTGATCCCGACCACCCAGTCGTTCGGTAGCGGCATGTAGATCGTCGTATCCAGTAGTTCGGCAAAATCGCCGCTCGCCTCGACTTGTCGCAATGTCTCGTGCATTGAAGCCTCCTACCTTTAAAGCCAGCCGGCATGGCCTACCATGGTGGCTGGCCAGCCTGACCTTGCCCCCAAGTTTTATCCAGTTTTGAGGTTGCTCCAGCGGTTTTGGGTTGCTGTATTCGGGGCGGTAGCGGCGGGTTGCGGTGCGGAGCCATTCCGGCTGCGCAGCACCGCATCACGTCGCGGGTTGATTGTCTGAGCGAACTCGGCAGGTGTCATCCAGCCGAGTCCAGAGTGTGGTCGATGATCGTTGTAATCGCTGCGCCAGTTTGAAAGCGCTGATCGAGCATGGAACAGTGACGAGAATAGAGTTTCATTCAGGAACTCATCTCGCAGCCGCCCATTGAAGCTTTC
>NZ_JAQJCJ010000039.1:0-23023 GCF_030182485.1 Rhizobium atlanticum | reverse complement strand
GTCCTTTCGCGGGCGGCGTGGGGTGGGGGAGTGAAGCAGGTTTTGGTTGGGGGCTCAATGCTGGAGTTGGGGTGTGGGTTCCCGGCGCGTTTGATCTCACGAAGTGACGTTTTGGGGTTTGTCCGTTGTGCGGATGCTTGCCCCTCACCCTAACCCTCTCCCCGTAAAAACGGGGCGAGGGGACTTGCAAACGCGACGTCGGAGAGGGGCGGAGAGGGCGCGGCATTGTCCCTTCGCCCCGCGCGCGGGGGGTCCGAAGGACGGGTCGAGACCCGTGGCTCGACCCCGGTCGGTGCCGGCAGGCGGATGAGGGGTGTTTTGGGCGGCGATTTCAATCGTTCGACGCCAATGCCCGTCGAGATCATCGGTGGCGGGCGTGGATCCTCGGCTCAAGGCCGAGGATGACGGAGAGTGGGGTAGGGCTTAGGCTCGAACCGCAAAGCCGGTGGTCGATGATTCCGCTCCTCTTAACGCCATTCCGCCAAACACCGTTCTCTCGACGTCCGCTCGTCCTCCGACCTCACTCCACCCACCGCCGCCTCACATCCCCTGCCGCCGCAGCTCCGCGCCGGCCGCGATCGTCTGCACCAGCTCGTCCACCTCGCGCGCCAGCCGCGCCAGCGGCAGGCCCACAAAGCGCCCCTCCAGGCTGATGCTGACCACGCCATGCACCGCGCCGAACAGCGTGCGGGCGCGGATGGCGCGGTCTTCGGCCGGCATGTCGGGTTGCAGTTCGGCGAGCGGTTCGGCGATCACGTCCATCAGGAAGAGGTGTTCGTCGAGGTGCCATTGCGGCGTCGGGCTGGTGGCGGGGGGGAAGTGGTCGAACAGCGCCTTCCAGAGATTGCGGTGTTCCACCGCGAAGGCGAGGTAGCCCTGGGCGAGGTTGCGCAGCCGATCGGTCGGGCTTTTGCCCTTGGCCTCGTCGAGCGTCAGCCTGGCCTCCAGCGCCTTGAGCGTCGCGGAATTGACGTGGATGACGAGCTCGGCGAGGTCGGTGAAGACGGTGTAGAGGCCGCCGAGGGCGCAGCCGGCATCCTGGGTGATGTCGCGGGCGCGGAGGTTGCCAAGTCCGTCGCGGGCGATGCGCTCGCGCGCCGCCTCGATCAGCCGGGCTTTCAAATCCTCGCGTTTTTCTTCTCGTCTGCCGGCCATTCACCATGTCCCTTCGAATTTTTGAACGACGTTCAAAATTTATCTTGAACGTCGTTCATGATTCTGCCATAACTCATCTCGTGAACAACGTTCATAAACCGGAGGACAGAAATGTTCAAATTGATTTCCACACTGCTGCGGGGCAGGGCGCATGATGCCGAGCAGGCTTTCGCCGATCGCCACGCCGTGCCGCTGCTTGCCCAGCAGATCCGCGATGCCGCCCAGTCGATCCAGACGGCGCGGCGCAGCGTCGCCGTCGCCATCGCCCAGAACGAGCAGGAGAAGGCGCAGCATCAGACGATCCTTTCCCGCATCGCCGATCTCGAGACCCGCGCCACCGCAGCACTCACCAAGGGCAATGAAGGGCTGGCGCGGGAAGCGGCCGAAGCGATCGCCTTTCTCGAGGCCGAGCGCGATGCGTCGGAACAGGCGCAAGCCCAGTTCACCACCTGGATCGCCAAGCTGAAGGGCATTGTCAGGGATGCCGAGGCGCGGCTGCAGGCGCTGCAGCGCGGTGAGCGGCTGGCCCGCGCCACTGAGGAGGCGCAGAAGCTCGATATCGCGGTCGCCGGCCCCGGCCTCGCGACCCTCGACGAGGCCGAGGAAACGCTGGCCCGCCTTCGCCTGCGCCAGAGCCAGAACGAGCTGACGGCGGCGGCGCTGAAGGAGATGGAAAGCGCCACGCGGCCGGCCGGCATCATCGAAAAGCTTGCCAATGCCGGCTGCGGCGCGCCGCTCGCCTCATCGGCCGATGAGGTGCTCGCCCGACTGAAGAGCCGGATCACGCCGGCCGCCTGACATCGTCACCCCACCATCCACCCCTAGAAATTAAAGGGTCACTGCTATGAACGACAGTTTCCAGAAACATTCCGCCAGCTGGGTCAGCTTCTCCTACTTCTCCTTCGGCGCCGCCGCCTTCATGCTGGCGCTCGGCCTCTACATGATGCCGCTCGATCTCTGGGGCAAAGGTTATCTCGCCATGGGCATATTGATGCTGGTGCAGACGACGGTGAACATCACCAAGACGCTGCGCGACAATGCCGAATCCGAGAAGCTGATCCGCAAGGTCGAGGATGCCCGCACCGAAAAGCTGCTGGTCAAATTCAATCGTAGCGATGAAGATTGATCTTCCTTAACCACATCGCAGAGTTGTTATCGCACTCAACTTTTGCGTAACAACTCTGTGGCCTTCTCTGCCCACCAAAAGAGGGTCTCGCCGTGCAAACAAATCTGATGACATCGAGGAAATTCGCGCCGCTGTTCTGGACACAGTTCCTGACTGCCTTCAACGACAATTTCCTCAAGAATACGCTGGTATTCCTCATCCTCTTCAAGATGTCGGCAAGCGAGGGCGCGGCGCTGGTGACGCTCGCCGGCGTCATCCTCATCGTGCCCTTCCTGCTGCTCTCGGCACTCGGCGGCGAAATTGCCGACAAGCACGACAAGGCGAAGGTGGCGGAACTGCTGAAACGCTCAGAGATCGCTATTGCCGCACTTGCGGTGGTGGGCCTCGGCTTCTCCTCCATCTTCGTCCTGATGGCGGCCCTTTTCGGCTTCGGCGTCATCTCGGCGCTGTTCGGGCCGATCAAATACGGCATTCTGCCCGATCATCTCGAACGCCGCGACCTGCCGAAGGCCAATGCCTGGATCGAGGGCGGCACCTTCATCGCCATTCTCGGCGGCACGATCATCGCAGCGCTCGCCTTTTCGAGCGGCGAGAATGTGCTGCTGTTCGGCTCGATGATGATGGGACTGTCGCTGCTCTGCTGGCTTTCAGCCCGCATGATCCCGGCGACCGGCTCCAAGGCGCCGGATCTTGAGATCGACCGCAACGTCATTCGCTCCAGCTACAGGCTGGTCATGGAAATCCATAGGGATAAGCGGCTGTGGCGCTCGGCGCTGATGAACTGCTGGTTCTGGCTGGTCGGCGCCTTCACCCTCTCCATCCTGCCGACCATGGTGACCGAGCTGCTCGGCGGCTCCGAGCTCGTCGTGCCGGCCTATCTCACCGTCTTTGCCATTGCCGTCGCCGTCGGTTCCGGCATTGCCGCCTGGATGTCGTCGGGCCGCATCGTGCTGCTGCCGGCCCCTGTCGGCACGGCGCTGCTCGGCCTCTTCAGCCTCGATCTCGCCTGGAATCTCTGGGGCCTGCAGTCGACGTCGCACGCGACGACGATCCTCGATTTCTTCGCCGGCCAGAATACCATCCGCGTCGCCATCGATCTCGCCGGCATGGCAATCTCCGGCGCCTTCATCGCCGTGCCGACTTTCGCCGGCCTGCAGACATGGGCGCATGAGGATCGCCGCGCCCGCGTCATCGGCGCCGCCAACGTGCTCTCGGCGCTGTTCATCACCGTCGGCCTCGGCCTCGTCGCCGTCATCCAGGCGCTCGGCGCCACCATACCGCAGATCCTGATCGGCCTCGGCATTATCAATTTCGCTGTGGCCTGGCTGATGCTGAAGACGCTGCCGACCAATGCCTTCCGCGATTTCATCTCGATCCTGTTCCGCGCCTTCATGCGGCTCGAGGTCGAGGGTCTGGAGAATATCAAGAAGGCCGGCCCGGCGCCGATCATTGCGCTGAACCATGTGAGCCTGCTCGATGGCGCCTTGGCGCTCGCCATCACCGAGGAGGAGCCGGTCTTTGCCGTCGATTACAAGATCGCCCAGGCCTGGTGGGTGCGCCCCTTCCTGAAAATGTGCAAGTTCCTGCCGCTCGACCCGACCAAGCCGATGGCGACGCGCTCGCTGATCAAGGTGGTGCAGGAAGGCAGCCCGATCGGCATCTTCCCCGAAGGCCGGCTGACTGTGACCGGTACGCTGATGAAGGTCTATGACGGGGCCGCCATGGTCGCCGACAAAACAGGCTCGATGGTGGTGCCGGTCAAGATCGACGGGCTGGAGAAGACCTATTTCTCCTATCTCGACGACGGCAAGATCCGCCGCCGGCTGTTCCCCAAGGTCAAGGTCACCATTCTCGAGCCGGTGAAGCTCGAAGTGCCGCCGGAGCTGAAAGGCCGCAAACGCCGCACGGCGGCGGGCGCCGCCCTCTACCAGGTGATGTCGAACCTGCTCTTCCGCACCGCCGATACCTCGTCGACCGTCTTGGAGCGCGTCATCCGGGCCGGCCACGAATTCGGCATGAAGAAGCTTGCCGTCGAAGATCCGGTCACCGGCCGGCTGACCTATGGCAAGCTGCTGACGGGTGCCGCCGTGCTCGGCGCCAAGTTCCGCGCCCGTTTCCCCGAACAGAACCTCGGCGTCATGCTGCCGAATGCCAATGGCGCCGCCGCCACCCTTCTCGGCGTCATGTCGGCGGGCAAGGTGCCGGCCATGCTGAACTTCACCGCGGGTGCCGCCAACATCCTCTCTGCCTGCAAGGCGGCTGAGGTGAAACACGTGCTGACTTCGCGCGCCTTCGTCGCCCAGGCCAAGCTCGGCCCTGTCGTCGAGGAGCTGGAAAAGCAGCTGACCATCGTCTGGCTCGATGATCTCAGGGCGGAAATCTCATTCAAGGACAAGCTCGTCGGGCTTCTGCGCAAGGCGCGGCCGCTCGTCAAACGCCAGGCCGACGATCCGGCCGTCATCCTCTTCACCTCGGGCTCGGAAGGCACGCCGAAGGGCGTGGTGCTGACCCACCGCAACATCCTTTCGAACGCTGCCCAGGCCGCCGCCCGCATCGATTTCCACAGCGGCGACAAGGTGTTCAACATCCTGCCGGTCTTCCACTCCTTCGGGCTGACGGCCGGCACCGTGCTGCCGCTGATCTCGGGCGTGCCGGTCTATTTCTATCCATCGCCGCTGCATTACCGCATCGTGCCGGAGCTGATCTATGTCTCCAACGCCACGATCATCTTCGGCACCGATACCTTCCTCAATGGCTATGCCAGGACGGCGCATCCTTACGATTTCCGCTCGATCCGCTATATCTTCGCCGGCGCCGAGCCGGTGAAGGCGGCAACCCGCCACACCTATATGGAAAAATTCGGCCTGCGCATCCTCGAAGGCTACGGCGTCACCGAAACCGCGCCTGTTATCTCCATCAACACGCCGATGTACAACCGCTCCGGCACGGTCGGCAAAATCCTGCCGGGCATGGAATGGAAGCTCGAGCCGGTGCCCGGCATCGACGAGGGCGGCCGCCTGCACGTGCGCGGCGCCAATGTCATGGCGGGTTATCTCCGCGCCGAAAAGCCCGGCGTGCTCGAACCGCTCGTCGATGGCTGGCACGACACCGGCGACATCGTCAGCATCGACGAGGACGGCTTCGTCAAGATCCGCGGCCGCGCCAAACGCTTTGCCAAGATCGGCGGCGAAATGGTGTCGCTGGCGGCGATCGAAGCGCTCGCCGCCGAACTCTGGCCGGGCGCGCTGTCGGTCGTCTCCTCGTTGCCCGACCCCAAGAAGGGCGAGCGCCTGGTGCTGCTCACCGACGCCCCGACCGCCACCCGCGCCGAATTCCTCGCCTTTGCCAAATCGAAGGGCGCGATGGACATGATGGTGCCGGCCGAGGTCACGATCGGCAAGGTGCCGGTGCTGGGCTCCGGCAAGGTCGATTTCGTCGCCGCCCGCAAGCTGGCGGAAGGTGCGGCTGAGAAGGAAGAGGCGGCGTAGCGCCGGCGTTGGCGGGGGAGGGCTGTTGTGCAGGGCACACCCTCTCCTCCGTCATCCCAGGGCTTGACCCTGGGATCCATGCGGCTGGCACTGCGTAAACAGAGATGGCAGCCGAAGCTGGGAAATTATTGCAGCCGAGCACGGGGTTGTGGATCCCAGGGTCAAGCCCTGGGATGACGGAGAGTGGGGTTGGCGTTCTCGCCAAACGCTCTGTCGGCGCATCTTGAGAGACGCTTTTGGGGATGTCGCTTTCTCCGAGGCTTGTGCGGCGCCGCAGCTGCCCGAGGCGTCCCCACCGCTGCTGAGCCGATGTGTCCCGGCCCCACCTCGCTTCCGCGAAGGCGGACCTATGCGTCCAGCACCCCTCTCGTCCGCGTCGGCGTGTGCGTCCGGGCACCACCTCCCCTCCGTCATCCCAGGGCCTGACCCTGGGATCCATGCGGCTGGCGCTGCGGGAATTGATTGGATGCCGCTGAGGGAAAACAATTCAAGCCGCGTGCCTGGCTGTGGATCCCAGGGTCAGGCCCTGGGATGACGGAGCGGGGTTGGCGTTCTTGCCACACGCACCGCCGGTGCAGCTTGAGAGACGCCGCCTTTGTTGAAACTCCATCGCGCCTGCAGAGCCGATTTGCCACGCAATCACCTCTCCTCCGTCATCCCAGGGCTTGACCCTGGGATCCATGCGGCTGGCACTACGTGAACTGATGGAGGCCAGCTGCAGGAAATTATTGAAGCCGCGTGCTTGGCTGTGGATCCCAGGGTCAAGCCCTGGGATGACGGAGTGTCGGGTGGCGTTCTTGCCACACGCACCGCCGGCGCAGCTTGAGAGCCCGCTTGTGGGATGTCGCTGTCGCCGAGGCTTGTGCGGCGTCGCTTTTGCCGAAGCGTCCTTACCGCTGCTGAGCCGATGTGTCCCGGCACCACCCCGCTTCCGCGAAGGCGGACCTATGCGTCCAGCACCCCTCTCGTCCGCGTCGGCGTCTGCGTCCGGGCACCACCTCCCCTCCGTCATCCCAGGGCTTGACCCTGGGATCCATGCGGCTGGCGCTGCGGGAATTGATTGGATGCCGCTGAGGGAAAACAATTGAAGCCGCGTGCCTGGCTGTGGATCCCAGGGTCAGGCCCTGGGATGACGGAGCGGGGTTGGCGCTCTCGACACACGCACCGCGCCGGTGCAGCCTGAGAGACGCCGCTTTTGTTGAAGCTCCATCGCGCCTGCGGAGCTGATCTGTCGCGCAATCACCTCTCCTCCGTCATCCCAGGGCTTGACCCTGGGATCCATGCGGCTGGCACTACGTGAACTGATGGAGGCCGTCTGCGGGAAATTATTGAAGCCGCGTGCTTGGCTGTGGATCCCAGGGTCAAGCCCTGGGATGACGGAGTGTGGGGTTGGCGTTCTTGCCACACGCACCGCCGGCGCAGCCTATAATGCCCGCATCTGCCGTCCCTTCATCGCCGCTGCTGGCAATGCTTCGCGGCACCACCTCTCTTCCGCAGAAGGCGGACTTATGCGTCCAGCACCCCTCTCGTCCGCGCCGGCTTGTGCGTCCGGCACCACCTCTCCTCCGTCATCCCAGGGCTTGACTCTGGGATCCATGCCCAGAGCACCACAGAAGACGCAGCCGCCATCACCACAGCGTAAGATAAAGATCGTCCCACTCGGGATTCATCGCCTCGACCAGGTCGATCTTCCATTGTCGGTTCCACCGTTTCAATGACTTCTCGCGCTGGATCGCGGTGCCGATGTCCCAATGCTCCTCATACCAGACGAGGCGGGTGCAGCCATATTTCCAGGCAAAGCCCGGAGTCAGCCCCTCACGATGTTCATAGATGCGGCGCTCCAGATCGGACGTCACGCCGATATAGAGGGTGCCGTTTTTCTGGTTGGTGACGATGTAAACATATCCGGCCATGTGGGCAGAGTGCTTGGCTGTGGATCCCAGGGTCAAGCCCTGGGATGACGGAGGGTGGGGTGGCCTTTGTTGCCAAACGCACCGCCGGCACAGTTGAAGCCCTGGGATGACGGAGGAGAGGCGGTGCCTGGATGCAAAAGCCCGCCGCCGCAGCGGTTCATCTCGCCGCAGCCGCCGGCTTCCTCAGCCCGAGACTGAGGATAAGCGGCACTGCGAGCGCATAGACGGCGACGACCGAGAGCCAGATGGCGCCCGGCCATTGCTGCCGGACGAGGAAATAGAGGCTGGAGAAGCCGAGCGGCGCGGCGATCGAGGCGAGGCTGACGACTGACGCCAGCATGCCCTGGAACTGGCCCTGGCTGTTTTCGTCCACCTGCCGGGTCGCCAGCGACTGCAGCGCCGGCACGCCGATGCCGCCGAGCGTGAAGACCGGCATGATGGCGAAGATCATCCAGCTCCGGTCGGCAAAAGCCATTGTGCAAAGCGCGAGCGAGACGCCGGCGACGCCGGTAAGGATCGCGCCGCGCTCGCCGAGCAGCCGGACCGCCGGTCCGGGCAGGAAGGCCTGGGCAAGCGCCTGGCAGAGGCCGAAGGCGCCGAGCGACAGGCCGATCGTAAGCCCGTTCCAGTGGAAGGCGTCGCTTCCCCAGAGCGCCCAGCAGGTGCCATAGGCCTCGCCGGTGGCGCTGAAGAGGAAGAAGAGGATGATGACGGGCAGCAGGCTCTTGATCTCCAGCACGGCGCTCAGCGGCTTCAGCGGATTGAGCGCGGCAAGGTCGATCCTCTCGCGGCTGCCAGGCCGCGATTCCGGCAGAACGAAGAAGGCGAGCAGCAGGTTGGCGCCGTTGAGCGCGGCCGCCGCGATGAAGGGCAGCCGCAGCCAGTGATCGCCGAGCACGCCGCCGAGCACCGGGCCGATGATGAAGCCGAGGCCGAACATGGCGTTGAAGAGGCCGAAGCGGCGGGCGCGTTTCTCCTCCGGCGAGATGTCGGTGATATAGGCGGTGGCCACCGAGACGTTGGCGCTCGTCAGCCCGGCGACCGCCCGGCCGATGAAGAGCAGCAGCAGGTTGGGCGCGAGCGTCAGGAACAGGTAGTTGACGGCTGCACCCGCAAGCGAAATCAGCAGCACCGGCCGCCGGCCGAGCCGGTCGCTCAGCGCCCCGAGCACCGGGGCGAAGATGAACTGCATCACCGCATAGAGTGCGGTCATCGCGCCGATAGTGGGGGCGACGTCGCCGCTGTGGGTGATGTCCTGCAGGAGCTGCGGCAGGATGGGAAAGATGAGGCCGATGCCGACGGCATCGAGGACAATGGCGGTAAAGATGACGATGAGGGATCTGGTCATGGCGCGTTCCGTGGTCGACGCAAGCCGGGAGGCTCGCCAGCGCTTCCCTGATTTCGTTCAAATCACGGAATTGCGTCGCGACGCCGTGGGCTCACGATGAGGCCTGATCTCGTCAGGCGTTGGTTTCAGGGAGTGCTGGCCGAACCATGGCTGATGCGCATGGCCGGCGTGTGCTCGACCGCCTGGACGACCCATTCGTCCACCTGTTTACTCCGCCACTGAGCGGATCAAGGGAAGCAGTCGCTTTTCGCGACGGGCAAGACATACGCCGGATGGTTGCGTGCGGCAAGTCTGTTTTTGTGCGGGGATGGTTGCGTCTGTGACCCCTTGTGACGCCGCGCTCGCGGTTCGCTTCATCGCCCTGGCGAGGCTTTTGGTCCCCGGCACTACCTCTCCTCCTCCATCCCGGGCACCACACTCTCCGTCATCCCAGTACGCTGATCTCCAGGCAGGAACGCGCGTCGCGTCCCCCCGCCCATGCGCTATCATCAACGATATCCCGATGACGCGTTTCGCCTGTCGTTCGGCGCATATGAGCTTGTCCTGCCCGTGCACTCACTCCACCATGATGGCAACTTCAGCTCCGGACAGAGACAGGCAGGCAATGACAAATATCGCGCAGATGCAGGAACAGCGATTGAGCGCCCTTCGGCAGACCGCCTCGGGTGCGCCGAAACTGCCGTCCAACCCGTTTTTCGGCGTCGGGCCGATTACCGATGCGACGACCGATGAGGTCGACAGCCGCCTGCGGCGCATCGCCTTCGACGCCTGGATCGAGAACACCTATCGCAAGTTCGACGATCGGGGCAACGATATCGGCGGCTTCACCACGGCCGAGATCTCCCGCAGCATGCATCGCGGCTACCCGGCCGACAAGATCCTGACCGACATGATGCGGGCGATCCATCGTTATTTCGGCTTTCCCAAGACCAACCGCATGGCGGTCGGGCTCGGCGGCGGCCATAGCGGCTTCACCGTCTGCATCCAGCACCTGATGAATGCCAACGACGCCGGCCAGCGCGTTTATGTCGATACGCCGCGGCCCGAGAGCGATCCCTCCAAGGCGGCCGGCTTCTTCCGCCAGTCCTGGGCCACACAGCTGATCGAGATGCAGCGCTTCGCCGAGAAGGGCTGCGAGAGCCGCATTCACTTCGCCGCCTCCGAGGGCGTGATCCCGACGGCGGCCGAACTTGCCGACCTCGGCGTTTCGATCTTCGTCGGCGTCGGCCACGAGACGACCGGGGCCAATGCCTATACCAGCCGCGAGATCCGCGAACTCTTGAGCTGGCTCGACGGCGACCCGGCCAACCGCCACGCGGTGTTCGACGCCACCTCGATGCTTGGCGCCATGCCGTGGGAGCCGGAACTGGTCAGCGCCGTGATGGCGAAGTGCTGCCTGTTCATGCCGTTCCAGAAGGCGATCGGCGGCATCTCGGGCTATTTCGTCGCTTCCTTCACGCCGCATGCGCTGGCGCTGATCGAGAAGAACCAGCAGGATCCGGCCTGGGCGATCCCGCGGCAGCTGAAGATCGCCCCGCCGATCGATCCGCGCCAGCCGTTTTCGGCCAAGCGCTCCGTCGATGCCGGCCCGTTCTACGATCCGGCCGAGGACCGCATGCTCGGCGGCGTCATCAACACCTACAGCGCGCTCGCCTTTGCCGAGACCACTTTCGGCCTGCTGCAGTCGGAAGCCCGGGCCGGCTCGGTCGTCGAGCTCAACCGCCGCTCCGCCGCCAATCGCGCCGTGATCGACGAATGGGTCAAGTCGCATCCGCTGCTGTCCTTGACCGTCACCGATGCCGAACGGCGCGGGGCGGCGGTGACGCTGCTGAAGGTCGAGGACGAGGGCATCGCCGATGCCGGCATTCACGCCCGGATCATTGCCCGCTCGAAGCAACTGCTCGGTTATGAGGGCATCACCCATCCGAACGGCGAATACGAGCCCGGCCTCGACGCGGCCCGCTACGTCAACGCCTTCCCGGGCACGCCGGGCGATTACCGCGCCTGGGTCGGCGGCATCCGCGAGCCGGACGATGTCGTGGCACTCTTGGAAAACCTGCAATATGCCTATCTCAGAGCCAAGATCGTCGTTCTCGAGGAGGAACTGGAAAAGCACGGCGTGACCTTCGAGGCGCCGGTCAAGGCCGACGGCGCCGTCCGCAAGGACGATCCGAACCGCGCCTACACGGTGCTGATCGCCGACCTGGTCGGCTTGCGCTTCGGCGCCGACGGCGAGCCTGATTACAGCGAGGTCAAGGCCTATATCGAGGAGAAGGGTGGCGTCTTCCATCTCGGTCCGCTCACTGATCGCGCCGGTCTCGAAAAGGGCCGCATCCACTTCTTCTATCAGCCGAACCTCAGCACCGAGGCGGAGATCCTGCCGCAGACCGACAAGGGCCAGTACGACGCGCTGATCGCCGCGGCGACCTTCATTCCCAAGGCCTCGGTCTTCCCGCTCGGCGGCGTGCGCATCGGTGCCGGCACCGGCAATATGGGCTCGGCCTCCTGGGGCGGCGGCAATGGCGAGGGCGGCACTGCGGTCCTGATGAACACGCCCGGGATCAACAGCCGGGCGACCGCCCAGATGGCTGTGAAGGCGATCCTGAAGGTCGTTCCCGACCTGCCGGTCGATAGATTGCACCGCATGGTCGCCGACGGCGATTTCGACACCGGCCGCCAGCTGAAGGATTTCCCGACGGCAAAGCTCGAGGGCCGCAAGCTCGCCGTCCTCGGCTACGGCAATATCGGCCGCGAAGTCGCCAAGCTCGCCAAGGCCTTCGGCATGACGGTGGCGATCTATGCCCGCGAGCACCACAAGCGCTGGATCGAGGCTGAGGGTTTCGACTATGCCGCAAGCCCGGTCGAAGCGGCTAGCGGCGCCGACGTGCTCTCCGTCCATATCGGCCTCGGCCGCCTGGATGCATCGACCGGCCGCGATTCCAACGCCGGCACCGTCGATGCGAAGGTGCTCGGCGCCATGAAGGACGGCGCGGTGCTCGTCAATTACGACCGCGGCGAGGTCGTTGATACCGATGCGCTCGACGCGGCCCTGTCGTCGGGCAAGATCGCGCATGCGGCAATCGACGCCGACCTCTTCAGGGATGCCGCGACCGGTACGCTCAGCGGCCCGATGCTGCCCTACCTGCCGCTCGAACAGCGCCACAAGGGCAAGCTCGAGCTGCTGCCGCATGCCGCGGCCGACACCGACCATCCCTCGCGGGTGACCGGCGCCAAGCAGGCGGTCGACCAGATATTCGACGTCATCCGCTTCAAGTCGGTCGTCAATCTGAAGGGCGACCTGCCGGAGGGTTACGTCTCCGCCGGCAGCCGCACGCCGGCCGGCATCGGCAAGGTGACGAAGCAGGTGGTTGCGGAAGCCGGCGGCAAGGCGGAACTTCTGGAAGAGCTGCGCCAGGCCTCGGAAAAGATCGCCGCCATATCAGGTGCGCTCTCCGCCGTCTCAGATCCGGCTCACCGCGGCCGCATCGTCGAGCGTTACACGGGCCTCCTGGTCGAAAATGCCGACCGGCAGCGGGCGCTTCTCGACCAGCTCGGCCTCTACGGTCCGGCGGAGGGGTGATTAGGAGCGGCGCGGCGGGCAACGATGGCTCTTGTCATTGACGTCGTGCCGCCCCCCTCATCCGACCCTTCGGGCCACCTTCTCCCCGCTGGGGGAGAAGAGGGAGAGTGGCGCTTCGCCATCCACCCCATTGGATGAAGTGCCTACAAGCAGGCGGGTTCGTTTGCCAGTGTCGGAGCGACTTGCTTCCCCTTCTCCCCAGCGGGGAGCAACCATGTTCAATCTTTCCGGTATTGGGGCGTCCATTCGGTCTTTCGAAAGAGGATTGTGTTGGCGAGGACGATGAGTTTTCGGGCGACGGCTATGACGGCGCACAGGTGTTCCTTTCCGCTCTGACGCAAGCGCGTGTAGAAAGCGGCGAGATCAGGATTGTGCCGGGTTGCCGTGAATGCGCACATGAACAGGCTCTTTCGCAGGCGTTCGCGACCACCCTGGATGCGGCGTCTGCCATGATACTTTCCGCTATCGTCGTCATAGGGTGCGACGCCGGCAAGGGCGGCGATCTCGGCGCGGCTGGCATGGCCGAGTTCGGGCAGCCGAATGATCAAGCACAGGGCGCTGCGCAGCCCGATCCCCTTGATGGAGATCAGCAGATCGAGCCGTTGCGCCAGGTCGCAATCGTCGCGAACCGTCTTTTCGAGCCGCAGCAGATGGGCCTTGCGGCAGGTTTCGAGGCGGGCGACCTCGCGCAGGTGGCGGCGTTTGATCGCCTCCGACAAGGCGGTCTCGGCAAAGGTCTTGACCAGCGCGATCTGCTGCTCGATCTGTTCCAGATAGGTCAGTTCGGCGGCCAACTTGTCGAAGCGTGCGTCCGGCAGCGCCGGCAACTGCTCGAGACTTGCCGTGAACAACGCAATCAGCACGGCATCGAGCCGATCGTTCTTGGCCCGCTTGAGCCGGCTCTTGGCAAAGAAGCGCAGTTGCGCCGGCTGCAGACGCGCCGCCGGCCGCTTGCCGGCCCGCAGATGCGCCAGCAGCCGCCATTCATAGCCGCCGGAGGCTTCGAAGCCGATGCGGCTGACGTCATGCTCTTGAAGAAAGGCATCAAGCGCCTTCAGGCCAGCGGTGTCATAAGTGACCCTCAGCCTTGCCTTGCTGGGATGGAGGGCAATGTCGAGATGGCTTTTGCCGACATCGATTCCGGCACAGATCATGCTATTATCGGTCATCTTCGTCGTCCCTGTCTTGGATACGAACCCCAAGGTTCCTGCAACCACACGGGCCAGATGAAGAGCCGGTTGCGATCCTGCTCCCCACAGCCCCAAACGGCTAAGAAGGTGACGATCCGACAACCAGCTGCCGGGCGGGCAGCCACCCGCCCGGCAAGCATCAATATCCTACATTTTTCTTATCCAAGAAGGTGGCCCGCAGGGTCGGATGAGGGGGCCTCGCGGCACGACCTAACATCATCATTCGTTCCGCGACCCGTGCCCGAGACGTTGGCCTGAAACGATCCGCAACTGCCCTCGTGCGGATGCTTTGAGGCTAGACTTATAGCCCCAAACGAAAACAGGCGGCACCCTTGCCGCCTGTCTCCATATGCCGGACGAACCGTCCTTATTTCTGTTCGGGCGCCAGGAACTCGGCGCAATAGGACGGGCCGTTGACGCCCGGAATGTCGGCGACCGTGCGGATGTCGCGGATCGTGTAATCGGAATTGGTGGTGATTTCGGCCTGGCAGCGCAGATAGGCGGTGCGGGCGGCGGCGATCTGCTTGCCGCGCTTGCCGTCGGCGCCCTCGGCATATTTCGCCGGAATGCGCACGGTCTTGTAGCCGCCGCGCCAGGTGTAGATGGTGCTCGCACCTTCCTCGCGATCGCTGATCGGCGGCCCGTAGGCGGCAAAGAAGACGCCGGCCGATTTGCCGACCCAGCGGGCCTCGATCGGATTGCCGGCGGAAGGAATGGTGGTGCATCCGGCAAGCGCAATTGCAAGCCCGGCCGCGGTAATGGTGCGGAGTTTCATCGTGTCGTCCCTGATCTCTAGCGCATTGGCCGCGAAGCCGCCGTCACGGCGGTTTCGCCTGTCCCGTCGAGCCCTTTAGCGCGGAACCCGGCAAAAGAAAATTGCCCCTTTTACACTTCCGTTCGATTTGCTCCGGGTGTGTCTTTTTGCAGCAGCGGCCTCTTCCAGTCTCTGTCATCAACCCGTCAAAAAATCCCTCGGCTTTTTGAAATTTGGCGCTTGTGCAACCAGATAGGCTGTTCTATAGAAGCGCCGCTGGTCACGGAGTGTAGCGCAGTCTGGTAGCGCACCACGTTCGGGACGTGGGGGTCGAGTGTTCGAATCACTCCACTCCGACCAGCCGAAAAGCCCGCGAAAGCGGGCTTTTTTCTTTCTCGCTAATATACGTTGCGATCCGCCACCATGACAGCCACCCCGGGCTTAGCATTTGATTCTGCTCTGGGGCGGGGCATGCGGATCGCGACCATAGGCCCGGGCGCTGTCGGCGGCTATCTTGGCACGATCGCCTCGTGACGGCTTCTTGCGCACTCTAGGGAAGAACCATTGCTGTTCCTCGCCGGCGCTGGCCCTTTAGTCGAGAGCGGCGTCGCTTTATTAAGACAACCACCGTCAGACGCACATTGCGATTGACACCCGCTAACGGGAGAGCCTGAACCTCGCAGGAGTCGCGCTCACGGTCATCGCTATCCTCGTTCAAGCAGTATTCTTGTTGCGGCATTGATGGAGCGAATTCGGGCGTTCGCTGAAAGGTAGTAGGGCCTATCTCAGGTGATATCACGAATTGCCCGAATGTCTGAAACGCCGCCGCGGCGATTGCCCCCCGCCGGTAGGAGGCGCTCATCGCCTTGATGCCAGGGTTCGCCCGTAACGACGAGAAATGATCGCCGGTCGACTGGTTCGAGGCTACCGTCGCGTCGGTCGCGATCTGAGGCTCGGGTTTGATGTCCTGGAGGCGATCACGCTTCCTGACGTAGGAAGCCATAAGAAAAGGCATATCATTTCCGTCCGAGCGGGCGCGGCCTACATACTGGACCCGAACATAGGCCGTGCCATGGTGCTTCAGGCCCAGCAAATCTGCTGCCCTGCTGGAAAGGTCAATGATGCGGCCCCTATGGTAGGGACCGCGATCGTTAACACGCACGATGAGCGAAGAACCGTTTTCAAGATTGGTCACCCTCACGTAGCTGGGCAAAGGGAGGGTGGGATGCGCGGCGGAAAGGTGATGCCTGTCGTAAACTTCGCCGTTTGCAGTCAAGCGACCGTGAAACGCTGAGCCGTACCAGGAAGCGACACCATTCCTGTCGTAACTCGGGTCCTCCTTCGGTGAGTAAAGTTTGCCTTTCACCACGTAGGGCTTGCCGACGGTATAACGGCCACCACCCTTGCGAATATTCCTGCCGTGGGCGGGTCGCGGGCTCGCCTTCACACCGTAAACCTTCTCGGAAACATATCCTCTGCTGCGATGCGTGTTCGGTGTTTGTGTGGTCGTACAGGCACAGCATGCGCAGACCGCCATGATCGCCAGCCATCGCAAGCCCTTTGCAGCACTTACATCAATAGCCATCCGTTCATCGTTGACAACAGTCTTCCATGTATCGGCGCCATGCGCCGATACAAACCCTCACGCCGGCCGCGTACGCGAAGTTTGCTACGCGTGTGGTCGAGAGCCAGGCGGAAGCCCAAGCGCCCTTCGATGCGCTACTGCCTTCTGGGATTGTGCCGTCAATTCGCTCCATCCCTGAGATGATTGTGAAAGCTGGCCTGAGGGCAATAGTTCCATGGGGACACGCGATTTTACGCCGTGCTTTGCCAGAGCCGGTTGTCACTTCAGGCACCGAGTGGTCGCCGGGCGGCATTGGCTATCGGACGACCACTATCCAATTGCCGGGGGCGAACACACGGCTGAAGTCTGCTGAGGCCCTAAGCGGTCGTTCCCAAACCCAACGATACGGGCCAGCAAGCCGCCACACTGCTGCTACATATCAGCATTGCATAACTACGGCTGAGATAAGGAAAGCCCCGCAAAAGCGGGGATGAAGAGAGGGGGTGTTTCCTAGGTATGAGCGTCTAGGTTTGTGAAATTATTATACACAAATCAATATTTATTGCAAGAATTAACACTATCGTGAGTGCTATTCTAGCGGCTATAAATAGAAGGAATATTCGGGTGATTGTAGTTTATTCTTCAGGGAAGCAAACTATCTACAACTCAGGCTCATAATTTCTTGCTATTCGGTGGCCGTCCGATGATCGTTTGCTAAACCCCAAGCATCGCGTCCCTGAACGTCAGGCGGTCGACCGAAAAACTGGTCGCCCGGTATTCCGGCTCCCGCATGTCTGGCTGCAGGCAAGTTGATTCGCCTGACGGCAGCAAGATGTGAGATAGTCACCTCGACCGGAACGAGTCCGAACGCCGCTCGTTGAGTCGCGTGTTCCGCGTTGGGGGGCTGCATCATGAGCAGGCGACGAAGCTTCAAGCCGGTGAAGATCACCATCAATGGCAAGACCAGGACGGTCTATAATGTCGTCCAGGCCGGCAATACCCTGCTGAACGATTGGCCGGAGCAGACGCCGGCGGCCAAGGCTGCCGAGCTGCTGGTGCTCGATGTCTTCAACGATGTTGCCGAGCCCGAGCAGGTGCGGCGGGCATTCATCACCGCGGCGAAGGCGAGCGACATCAAGTTCAGCTCCTGACCCGCGGCGCTTCACATAGCTGTCCGCGAGGAGATCACTCCCGCCGGAAAGCTGGGGGAAGCTCGACAAGCACGTCCAGCGGCTGGAAATGCCGTAAATTTTCGGTGACGACGGCGAGGTCATAGGCCCGCGCCGTCGCCGCGATGATGAGATCGCCGAGGCCAGGATGATGGCCCTTGCTCTCGGCCTCGTCTGCAAGCGCGCCGGCGATCCGCGCGACGAGGGCATCCATCGGCAGGATACGATCCCCAAAACTGTCGGTGATGAAATCCAGCCATTGCGACAGCCGCTTTGCCCGCTCGATGCCACCACGACGGTGAAGGCTGCGCATTCCCTTTTCAATTTCGGAAAGGGGTCATGACCGACAGAAAGAGCGCGTCCGCCTCGCCCTGGACGTGGAACCATGCTCGCACTGCATCGGAGAGTGGTGTACGATCCGGTGCAAACTTGCTGATGATATTCGTATCAAGGAGATACGCGGTCAAAGGTCGGCATCCCTCATTTTTGACGGGTTCCGATCCGATTCTACACCGCCGGGAAAGGTCAAGAGGAAATCCCCGAAATTCGGCCGCGGCTTGTTGAGCGCCTTCCTTGCGGCTTCGGCCGCTTCGACCGAGACCAGTACGGCGGCCGGCTTGCCATGGCGGGTGATCGTCACGAACTCGCCCTTTGCAGCTTCGTCCACCAGGCCGGCGAAACCAGCCTTTGCCTCTGCGACGCTAATCGTCGACATCACCATCTGCCGATTATTACGACCATATATAGTCACGATAGACTGGCTGCCGCTGGAATCAAAGAAAATTTCCATCCAGGCGGACGAGATGATCGCCGCCAGCAGGCCGAAGGCGATGCAGGTGATTGCTTGGATCCGCCCGGAGACGAAGGAGGCCGGCGCCGGGGTGAAGAGCTTCTCGGCGCATTGACGGGCGGGCAGGTACAGCCGGAAAAGGCTCTGATAACGCAATCGGCGGACATTTCCCTTTCTCCCTCAGGCGTAAAGCTGATCGCCATCGCTGATGCCCATGATCTCGCGGGCATAGCGGTAATGCGCCTCGACGCTGGCCGTGGCGCCGCGCAGCCATGACGGGCCGCGCACCGAATGTTCGGGGCGGCCGAGATAGGCAAAGCCGAGGGCGCCCATGCGCTGGGCCTCGTTGGCCATATAGGCATCACAGTCGTCGAGCCCTCGCACCGCATTCCAGCGGGTGTCCCGCCGGCTCTGCTCGGTCTCGATCCTGCGGATATGCTGCATTGCTCTGCCCTCTCGCGCCGGCTGGTCGGCATTTCGGAAAAGGTATATAACATACCCTAGATCGTCAATCGAAAAAGGTATAAAAAATACCTGAGAGATTGACGAGGTACGAATCGTAGGCGTATATCTCGACCAGATGATTGGGCGACCGGGTGCAACTCCCGAGCTGACGAAGCCCAGCGGCGCGGGAAGCGAAAGTCCTTAAGTGCGCTGTCAGAAAATCAGGACGAGGGCGAAGCGAATGGCCCCTCTGGCACGTGTCCCATCCCGGCTCCGGCCTTCAGGACATGGCCAATGCTCTCCCGGCCTCATGGGCTTTGCTCATGGGGTAGGGGGAAGCTTTGGCCGGAACCCTCCCTCACCAGCCTTCAGGAACTGGAAAGAGATGGAAGAGAGAGGGAGTGAGAGAGATCCGGATATCGCAGGCGCGCGAGGCGGGCGATGATCCGCTCTGCGGCGCGTCGCGGCCTTTAGATTGGACGCCTGCGCTCGAAGCGGTTGTTTGCAGGCGCGTCAGTGCAGCGAGGTCGCTGCAGGCACCTTGCGCGGGGTGATTGGAGCGCCGGGCAGAGCGGGCTTCGGTCTTGAGAGCTGTCTTCGTTGTGAGGGGTTCACCACAAAGCAGGATCGCCTGGGTGGCGCCGAAAGCGGTGATCAGCACGGCAAGTGTCGCGATTTGGAACCAGATCCTGCCGACTCGTGAGGACGGGCGGATGATCTTGAATCTTTTTGGGAAGTGGTTGGAATTTTGCTGGAACGGTAAGCGTTAAGTCACAGATTAGATTTATATTTTTTTTGAAGAGCCTTGCTCTCACATCTCGATCACCGACCGGCGGACGCGGCCGACGATGGTGACGGCGCCGTGGAATTCCGGCGGCGGCACGTCCTCGTAGGAGGCGGGCTGGAAGGGCGGATTGTCGTTCGGGCGATAGCGCTTGTAGGTCGCAGCCCCGGTCTCGTCGGCGACGACATAGAGCGCGTTCGGCGCCAGGCGCTTGTCGCGGCGGTTGACGAAAATGATCGAGCCTGGCGGCGAGATCTTGTTCATCGAATTGCCCTCGACCTCGAGCGCGATCCAGTCGCCGTCGGGGAGATCGAGCGCGGCGACGGTCGGGAATTCCGAGAAGTCGGTGATCGGCGCCTGCTCGGTCAGCTGGCCGGCGCTGACCCAGGAGATCTTCGGCACGTCGGCGACGGAAACCGGCCGCTCCTCCGGATCGAGCGCATCGCCGGTTCCGAACTGCAGCCAGTTGAGATTGACCCTGAACGCCTTGGCGTATTTCTTAGCGTCGGCGATGCCGAAGCCGTTCCGGCCCGACTCGTGCGCCTTGTAAACATTGGCGTTCCAGCCGAAACGATCGACGATCGCCTTCGGCCCGGCAAAGCCCGCGTTCTTCCTGGCCATGACCAGACGCTTTGCGCGTTCTTCGCGCTCAAATTGTTCCTGATCTTTCAACATGATATAAATAATACCCTAAAAAAAGGTACATGTAATCCCCTAAATCGCTTGACGTGCGAGGTATTTTACGTACCCTTATGCCCATGACAAGCACCGATATCATCAACAACCGGCGCGAGCTTTCGGGCTTTGCCAATGCCCGTTACACCGGCTGCCCGCGCTGCGGCAGGGCGCTGTCGATCGCCGAGGTGATCGAGCGCCATTGCGAAAATTGCGGCAGGCAGACCAAGCCCGAAGAGATGCGGCAGACGCCGGTCTTCCCCGGCTCTCGGCCGAACAGCAAATCCGGCAGCCTCACTCCTCCCTGAAGGCTATCGGCAGCTGGCGTCGCCGCGCTCCCTCGGCGACGCCGGCACCTTCCACAAGATTTGAGACAAACGATCTCGCCGGCGCCCGCTTTGCGGGAAGGGCTCGGCCGCGGATCGAATGAAAAGAGGATCAAGCGATGAGCACCGCTCCGGCGCATCAAGCCACCCACATCAACGCCCTCGAGCTCTTCCGCTCCGGCCGGGACTATATCGAAATCGCTGCCATCCTCGGCGTGCCGGTGCCGGTCGTGGAAAGCGAGATCCACCGGCTTCGCAGCGCCGAGAAAGGCGACACCGCCCAGCAGGATCATGCCGGCCGCGCGGTCCGGCGTTTTCCCGGCCGCGCTTTAAGGCCGGGCGCCCTGGTCAACTTCGCCCGAGGGCGGCCGAGGCGCCCGGTATGACGACGGCAACACGCCGCGAGCGGAAAAGCAATCGCATGGAAAAGGCAGAGATGAGCAAGGACATCATGGAGATCTTGAGCCCCGTGCTGGGGCAGGAGCTGGCGGCGGCAATCATCGAGCATCGCAGCCGCACGCTGAAAAAGCCGCTGACGGCCTATGCGGCGAGGATCCAGGTCAGGGAGTACCTGAAGACCGCCGACCCGGTCGCGGCCGCCGAGATGCAGATCCTGCGCGGCTGGCGGGCGATCGAATCCGATTGGTATTTCAATGAGAAGGCGCGGGAAGCGGGGTCGATCAATGCAAGCACGGGCAGGAGGACAACGGTCGATGCCGCAAGAGATTTCCTCTCCGGTGAAGATCATAGCGGGGATGCTTTCGGGCTTTCCGGCCTCCGCCGGCATTGATCCCGACATGCAGATACGCGCCTATCTCGTCGCCATCGACGGCATTCCGGCAGAGGCGGTCTGGCGCGCCGCCAAGCTGTTCCTGTCAGGCAAGGTCAGGGACCATAACCGCGCCTTTGCCCCGAGTGCTGCGAGCTTTGCCGAAATTGCCCGCCAGCAGCAGGCGGTGATGGAAGTGCAAAGCCGCCCGCGCGTCGAGGCGCCGCCCGAACCGCCGCAGCCGAAGGTGGCCGCCCACAAGATGCGGCTTCTGAGACAGGCGGCAAACGGCAGCCGCAGCGCCAAACGGGCGCTGGCTGAGATGTTTCCCGACAATCCGGTCATCGCAAGGGCCGCACGAGACGCACAGGAGGCAGTGGGATGAGAGATCTGTTCTGGACGGAAGACAAGATCGTCAAGGCGCAGAAGCTCTGGCAGGAAGGGTTGTCGGCACGTCAAATCGCCGAACTCTTCGGCTCGAAGAAGAACACCGTCATCAACATGGCGCATCGCAACCGCGACCGGTTTCCGCCGAGGCAGGACCCGCGCAAGACGCTGGCGGTCGCCGGCGCGGCGCCCGCACCGATAAGCCATCCCGACCGGGTGCGGCGGGTGACGCTGTCCGGCGCCGAGGTGACGATGCCGCGCGTGCCGACGATCGACGGGCCGGCGCCATGAGTGCAGTTACCAGTGCCGTGACCCCGCGCGAGCGAGAGATCATCGGCTGGATGGCGCAAGGCAAGACCGCCGCCGAGATCGGCACCATCCTCGGCATCTCGCCGATCACCGTCAACACCCACATTGCCAATGCCAAGGCGAAACTCGGCGTGTTCAAGGAGACCGCCCTGGTCGCCGCCGCGCTGCGAAACGGCATCATTCGATAGGAAGGATAATCAGCATGGGCGGCAAGGCCACCAAGGTGAAGATACAGCGGGTTAACAAGGGCGCCGGACGGCCGCGCAAGGCCAATGTCGAGCGTTTCCCCTGCGGCAAGATCAAGCCCTTCGAAACCGAGAAGGAGAATATCAGCGTGGCGATGGCGGCGCGCCGGCGCATTCACGGTTTCGGCAGGACGGTTGATGACGAGACGGTCAGGAGCCCCTATGCCGGTTATACCCTCGGCCGCATGTTCCTCGATGGTCTGATCACCGAAGAGCAGCGCCAGGCCGGCGACGACTATGCCGAGGTCATGGCCCGTTACCACAAGACGACCGGCATCCCGGCCCCGAGCCCGCGGGCCCAGTCGCTCTTTGCCGTCAAGGGCCATGAAGGCGAGGTGACCGAAAGCTTCGCCGACCGCGCCCGCAAGGCCAGCAACCGCATGATGGAACTGCAGGCCGTCCTTCTGCGCTGCGAGGACGGGCCGCAGGTGCGCAGCACCGTCCATAACGTGGCGGTGATGGATTACGAACACCTGCGCCAGATGCCGCCGCAACAATTGCTGTGGCTGCGGCGGGGGTTGATCGCATTGCGCAGGGCGAAGGCTGGGTAATATGGGTGTCTGCCGCAGAGCGTGCCCCACCTTGACCCGAGGATCCATGCTGGCTCCATCAGAAGTGGCGTGGATCCCAGGCTCAAGGCCTGGGATGACGGAGGAGAGGTGGTGCCTGGAGAGATAGGCGGCGTCGGCGCGATGACGTTGCGGCAAACGCGGCGCCTCACCTGGCCGGCGGTACCACGCCAAAAGCCGCGCCTCACGCGCTTCACCCGCGGTCGCTCCGGCAACAGCGGGCGCAATCGGCACCGGCGGTGCGTTGGGCAACAAGGCCAACCCCATCCTCCGTCATCCCAGGGCTTGACCCTGGGATCCACAGCCACGCACGCGGCTGCAGTTGTTTGCGCCGCACAGCGTCGGCACGCAGTGCCTCGCCCGCATGGATCCCAGGGTCAAGCCCTGGGATGACGGAGGATAGGTGGTGCCCGTATAGATAGGCGGCGTCGGCGCGAT
>NZ_JAQJCJ010000038.1:0-26948 GCF_030182485.1 Rhizobium atlanticum | reverse complement strand
CCGGCACCAAAGTCGCCGTATCAGACCTTGGCTCCTCGATCCGGCAAAGCTCTTTGCGCCAACGGAACAACTGGCTGACATGGATGCCGGCCGCGCGGGCAATCTCGGAGATGACCGCGTCTGGCTCAAAGCATGCAGCGACAAGGCGCTCTTTATCTTCGCGTGACCAGCGCCGACGGCGCTCTACAGACGTGATCACCTCAATTGGATGCTTCGTCATATGACTACTCCTAGTGTTACCACTAGGACTGGCAGTCAGAAGCCCTCTATCGCAAGACGGCCTTCACCGTGGGCTTACTCAGCAAATAGGCAGAACCATTACGAAATCACGGCGCAATCGCTGGCGTTTTTTTCCGCCACCCGTTCAAATGGCCGAAAGTTTCGAGTTGATCGAATTGAAGCTCCCGTGTTCGGGAAGTGGTGGGATCCGGGAACGTTTGGCAAGATTCAACGAACCACTGGCCGCCACGCCCAGAGAGGGTCATAGGGAATACGATGACAAGCGCGGACGCTCAGTCGTTCAGTCAGGTTGCGAGCACGTATCAGCTTGGGATCGGTATGACTCACATAGCGCCTCCAACTGATTTACGGCACTAGCCAAATCGTGAAGTTCCGATTTCAGCGATTGGATGATGTCGAAATGTCCGGAGCCATTCGAATTCGCAGTTGAACTTTTCAAATCCGCAGAACTTCTATTCGGATGGGGAAATGGGATGAGCTTTTGCACGGTTATGCTTTTGACGATATTGACGCAGAATAGTAGATTGTACTGGGCAAGTCTTTGCAATGGCAATCGAAAGCGAAAACACGTCAACGTATGTTTCGTCGCGCAATTCGGTACAGGGCCTGCATATTTCGGAACATCAAAGCACCTGAAGTTTTAAGTAGTTCCTATTGGTCCGCGTTTTATCCAATCGCCCAGAGTAGTTTGGGCTTCCGTTGGATGAGTGCGGTATAAACAGCGCCGCAGGTGGCGTGGATCCTGCGCGCTGTTAGCCGTAGGCTTCACGCGGTTCGGGTCCCAACAGATGCGGGAGGCAAGCGCATGAGTGCCACCCCTTCCTCTGCGGGCATCGGCGTAAGATGGGAATCACCGCGAGAGAACTCGAGCACTGCGTTTGCAGCGAGAAGTTCGGACTTCGGGATGGGCTTGCTATAGTAGAACCCCTGTGCCACAGCGCAGCCGCTTTCAGCCAAGAATTTTTCTTGATCGACCGTCTCCACGCCCTCAGCGACTACATTTTGCCCTAGGCAGCGCGCAATTGAGAGAATTGCCTTGACCAGTTCTCTACTTCGCTTGTCGGATCGATTGATGAATGACCGGTCAATTTTGAGGGTATCAATGGGAAAGTTAGCCAAATAGCTCAGAGATGAGTAGCCGGTGCCGAAATCATCGATCGCTATGGAAATTCCGCTCGCATGCAATTGAGAGAGTGTCGTCGAAACGCCCTCGCAGTTATGGAGCAGGAGACTCTCAGTTATTTCAACCTCGATCCACTCCGCACGACAACCGGTTTCCTGCAATACGTCCGCCACCGTTTGCGACAAACGCGGGCATTGAAACTGCTTAGGAGACAAATTTATCGCAATCTTGTGCGGGGGCAGTCCATCTGCATTCATGACGGCAGCCGTGCAACACGCCTCATGCAGCACCCATCGTCCAAGATCGATGATCAATCCCGTTTCCTCGGCGACACCTATGAATTCTCCCGGAGGGATCATTCCCATCTTCGGATGATGCCATCGTAGCAGTGCTTCTGAACCGATCACCTTTCCGTTGTCCAATAGGACCTTTGGCTGATAATGGAGTTCAAGTTGCTCATGTTTCAAAGCTAGGCGTAGGTCTGATTCTAGCGCTAGGCGCTTTTCAGCCCCAATCGTGAGATCCTTTGAGTAGAAGCGGAAGTTGCTACGCCCCGAGCGCTTCGCCAAATACATCGCAGAATCCGCATATTTCACCAAATCGTCGGGAGCGTCGCCGTCATTTGGAAATACCGATATCCCGATGCTGCAGGATACAAAGATCTCCCTGTCGGAAAGCATGAAGCGTTCGCCGAATGCGGCAAGCATTCTGCTGGCAATTTGAGCCAAATCGTCATTGTCCTGAACATTGGGCAGCAAGACTGCAAATTCATCTCCACCGAGTCTCGCCACGGTGTCGCTGGCACGGACGCCTTTTTTCATGCGTGTCGCCACCTGCCGCAGCAACTCGTCACCGACGGGATGTCCCATAGTGTCATTGATCGCTTTGAAATGGTCCATATCGATCAGCATCACCCCGGCTCGCTGGCCCGCCGAAGCCGCGTCCCCGATCATCTCGCGTAGCCGTTCATTGAAAAGTGTCCGGTTAGGCAGGCCGGTCAGAGAATCGTAGAATGCCATCTGATGGATTTTCTTACGGGACGTGTCCAGTTCGGTGATATCGCGGGCGACGCCGAGGATCCCCATCAGCTTTCCCCCCGTGAATACCGGAACCTTACGAGTCTCCAAAAGCGTTGATCGACCGTCCTCGTGAGCGGTAAACCGTTCCTCATTGATGAGAATACGGCCGGCTTGCATGGCCTCCTCATCCTTGTCACGAAAAAACTGGGCGAGTTCGGGAGTAAACAGGTCATAATCCGTTTTCCCGACGATTTCCGCTTCTGCCTTGCCGACCAATTCTTCGAAGGCATGATTGCACAACAGATATTTGCCTGTTACGTCTTTCAGCCATACCATATCCGGAATGGTCTGCAGGACACTTAGGAGGCGAGCCCGAGCTTCAATAGTCGTGCCCTCGGCGTGCTTTCGTTCGGTAATATCGCGAGATAACACCAGAAAAGTGACGGTTGAGTGATTGCTGCTTGGTCGCCTTGCGACCGACAGTTCAAACCAACGGGATTCGCCGTTTGGTAGGGCTATACGGACACAACGACCGTAGGAGGCGCCGGTTTCATCGGCTTCTTCAAGAGCCAGCATAGCGATGTCGGCCTGATCTGGAGGGAGCACATCGCGGACAAGCTTGCCGAGCAGCACTTCTTTTCGCTGCGCCAGGATCTCCTGATTCCTTGCCCAGACCTGCAGGTAGCGACCGTCGGCATTTACCTCGAACAGAACGTCAGGAATGGCGGCAATAATTCCCTCTGCGAATTCAAGAGCCTCTTTGAGATCATGCTCCGCACGTTTTCGCTCTGTGATGTCCAACATCGCGCCAACCAAGCCGATCCTGTTACCAGCGATATCAGTGATTGCGGTCTTGCTGAGTAAAAGATCAACGACACCACCATTCTCGGTGGTGGCCTTTGCTTCATATTGCTGAACACCGCCATTTGCAAAAAGCGCCTCGTCCAACGCGGCATACGTCTCGGCTATGGGTGCGGGCACCAAATCGAAAACGGTTTTTCCGATAATATCTCCCTTTGAGCGGCCGGAGAAGCTTTCGAAGGCCCTGTTGCAACCAAGGTGTATCCCATCTCTGTTTTTGAAGAAGACGGGTAACGGGATCGCGTCGAGTACGACGGCACTGGACATCTCTTCGGCGTTGAATGGCAAGTCGATGTTTGTCGCAGGATGCCGCGGATTCGCCCGGAAAGCCTTCTCAAACGGTTGCTTCAGACTTGCGACATCTGCGTCGTGACCGTGCGATGGCCGGACAACGGAGGCTTCCGAAAATGGCGGGGCCGTGCCCGTGGCAAGCGGAGGGCTGGCATTGACCGCGTTGCGGAAGGCTCCACGCCCCTGGTCGATTTGAGCATCAGTCGGCATCTGCACTTCCACAGGCTGTTCGGGGCGGGATGTGCGTTCCGATTGACGTACGTGTTTCATGTGCCTGTCCTGCTTTGTCACGTGGCTGAGCAATCATGCGTCAAGCCAGCATTTTGTTAGGACCGCACAAGTCATTTGGCGGAGTACCATGCCGCTACCCCACCGGGATATCGCTCTCATTCAGAATCATCAAAGACGTGTATTTGCATGTGGTCGGCGACGCCGCCCATATCATTTAGAACGCTTGCCAATCATCATTCGAAGGCGCGAGCACCAGGTTACCACGGCGCATCGGATAGTCTCCGCGGTCAACCATTGTCTGACCGGGCGGGAAGCTCTTCCCAAGTTCGCCCGTGACCTTCTGTGGCTTCCCGCTCTCGTCTTTGAAGTGGAAATGTTTCAACAGTGCGGCTAGGCTTTGGCTCTCTTGAGCGAGGTGCGATCCTGCAGTATTCATCTCCGCGACCATGCTCGCATTTTCTTGAGTGGCATGGTCCATATGGTTAACCGCGCCGTTGATCTCGCGCAGGCCCGACGATTGTTCCTGGGAGGCCGTTGCGATTGCGTCCATATGAAGATTTACATCCTGCACAAGCTCTTCAATCGTTCTCAGGCCCGATCCGGTTTCACTCACGAGCCTTACGCCTTCGTCGACGGCAAGAGCTGAATTGCCGATGAGATCCTTGATTTCTTTTGCCGCTGTCGCTGAGCGCTGTGCAAGCTCCCTGACCTCCTGGGCAACAACCGCAAAGCCTTTTCCCGCGTCGCCAGCACGCGCTGCTTCGACGCCGGCGTTCAGCGCCAGGAGGTTCGTTTGGAAGGCGATCGCGTCGATGACGCTGATGATCTGGGAAATCTGCTTGGAGGAGTTTTCAATGCGATTCATGGCGCCGATAGCATCGCGTACAACCCGACCGGACATTTCCGCATGATCTCGCATCTGTTGGACGGCTCCGCGCGCCTCAGCCGTCCTCTTCGTGGTCGATGCAACGTTGACGGTTATCTCCTCCAACGCCGCTGCAGTTTCCTCGAGCGAAGCCGCCTGCTGCTCCGTGCGTCTTGAAAGATTTTCAGATGCGGCCGAGACGCCCGAGCTGCCATTCGTGACCGTTTCGACTGAATGGCCGACGGTAACAAGCACGTCCCGGAGCTGACGAATGGAAGCGTTGAAATCCCTGCGCAAACTTTCAAACTGTGGCGCTAACGGCTCCTCAATTTCATAAATCAAGTCTCCATCCGCCATCCGCTTCAACCCGGTTGCCAATGCCGTCGTCGCTCGGATGAGGCGCTCTTCTGCTTCTTTTTCCGCCCTTACCTGAATATCCAGCTTCTCTTGGTCAGAACGAATGCGCTCAGCTTCCGCGGATGTCTCCAGGTTACTTTTCTGTATGGCCGCGCCGCGGAAAAACTCAAGGCAACGCGCCATGTCCCCGATCTCGTCGCGTCGGATCGTCAAGGGCACCGGCGCCGACGTATCGCCTTCTGCGAGTGCCTTCATTCGGCTTGTCAGAGTCCGAATGGAGCTTGAAATTCTCCGAACGACCGAAATGCACAAAATGAGTACCGTAGACATGATCAGAAGCGTGGCGCCGGAGTAGCCGATAAAGGCATTGCGAAGATCGGCGTAACGCTGAAATGCCATCTCGTCCAACTCGTCGCCGGTGCGCATAATGAGTGCGGTCAACAAAGCAGCCCGCTGTTGGGTGATTTCATTCCATCGATCCAACGTCTCGGGGGGGAAGGAAACGCCCGGCTGGTTTGCATACATCTGATCGCGAACGCCCGCGATGAACTTGCCTGCGGCGCTGGCCTCGAAGTCGTCATAAGATTTGACGAGATCGGCGGGGAGAAATTCCTGCATCGCAGGCACATAAAGCTGCTTTAGATTTTTTGACTGTAAGAGGGACGAAAATAGATCGACGGACATGGCTGAATTTTTGACGTAGGCTCGGCCGGGCCTGATCTCCAGCAAACTAGCTTCCGTGATCTGCATGAGCGCGTGAAAACCGGTAATTTGGCGTGCTAAATCCAAATCATTGACAGTCGCCCCAGTGCGACGGACGAGCTCCAAGCCCGCAAGGGCAGCTGGGCGCAAAGCAACAGCTCCCTCCGCCTCGCTAGCCGTTCCGTCATCGACGCGCCGGCGGAAGCTATCGATATTGTCCCGCCTTTCACGAATGATCTGTACCGCCCGTTCTATGGCCGGATCGTCGAATGCCTTTTTCCAAGAGTCGTAAGCGGAAAAGACCGCTGTAAAAGCCCTGTCCGATGCAGCTTGCTTTGCCCGACGCACGTCGGCGCCTGCAAACGCTTCCGCCGCTATAGCTTGGGCGAGGAATCCGCCTTCCCGCCCAAGTCGCTGCGTTGTTTGTGCGCTGCGGAAGGTAGAGTATTCTCGGTAATATCCCAGTGATGTTGATACTCCGATGATTACGAACGCCGTCAACGGGATAATTGCCAAAATCATTAAAAGTAGAGATAGCGGCAGTCTCGACATATGTTCCTCATAGACGACTATAAATTACACCGGCTTCCATTAGCGACGCGGTCCAGAACATTGCGACATTGACCGCTATGTGTGAGATGACCTCGGCATAATTACTATAAGATTAACCCCTGTAGTGGTCTTGAACTGCGTTGCGCAGATCGGAACATCGTCGCGTTCAGGGGATCATCTGCAAGACAGATCTTGGGCCGAGGCAGTCGGCTTTTCTGGAGAGTGCTGTTGCTGCAAGCCTTGAGGACGGTCGAGCGTGCCGGCTGATCGTAGCTCGGTCGGCGCAATCTGCTTATGATATACGCAATGTTTCCGAGGGAAGTACCCCATAGCGCTTGCGATAGTCCGCAGAAAATCTGCCTCTATGCACGAAGCCCCATTTCAGAGCGACCTGCGTGACCGAGAGGCCAGGTTCGCCTGTCATCAGTTCCTGATGCACTAATTCCAACCGTAGGTGCTGCAGGAATGCCAGAGGGGTCGTATTCCGAAAGTTGCGAAAACCGCTTTGAAGAGTGCGTCGGCTTACGCCACAAGCCGTTGCGATTTCCTCAAGAGATAGCGGCCGAGTAATATTGGCACGCATATAGTCGACCGCCCGCTTAACGGCCTTGGGTAAGGGTGATTCAGCAACGCGGCATAACTCAGATGAGTAGCGATGCTGCGCAGCTTCGATCAAAAGCTCCATCGTCGTTTCAGTGAGGTGATGAAGTGCTATCGGTGATTGAAGGAGGGTTCCGTCTCGTAATCCAGCATACAGCACTGGTACCAGTTGAACCAAAAGGGAGCCGAACCCGACCGATAGGTCGATTTCTGGCGAAAAATCGAGGCTGCCTCTTATTGGCGTATTGAGCCGACATCCCAAACGGCGCGTCAGCTCATCATGGGCGATCCTAAGCCCCAAATGTTTCCTGGGCCCAATGAATTGGGTCGTACTCGCCGACATACTGTTCACGAAAACGCCCCGCGTTCCCTCTGACGGGATTTGTCTGCCGTCAACGGTAACGACCGATCGCCCATGTAGTGGAAGCATGATGATGTTTGCCTCCGCCGGTCCCCGGTGCTGGACGGTTAGGTCGCCCTCGTAGTGCGCGGCAATAACTGCAATCGGACCATTGGTAATCGCATGTACATCGTAGGCGATCGTCTTATCGCCATGTACATGCGCTTCAGATTGCGGGGAAAGCCTCGAAAGCGCTGCCGCGAGTTCCTCGCTGCAGGTACCTTTGAGCGAGAAATGGTCAATCTTAGAGGGGGACACTCTCAACTCTCCACATCATCACTTCCTTCCCGAAACGGTATTCAAGCATGAGGCCCGCCTATCGCTAACGACAGGCGGACAGGGCAATTGACTTGTCGCGGCCAGTCCTCGCCGTGAATTCGACGCAGTCGAAGTCGCCTAAGTTGATAGTGCGAAGATCAATCATTGTTATATATGGAACTCCGACAGAATTGTTACCTGCTGCCAACCATCGCTTCGCAACCGATTCCCAAATGTCTGGCCTTTGATGGTCTCCATTCACGGCCCAGCAGACTCGGGCGTGCTCGCGCTAGCGACTAAACCTCATCCTTTAAGGTTTCTTTTTGCGTGATCAAACGTGCGGAGTGATGGCCGGAAACAAAGATCCATAGCCAGCTTAGTCCCACTGCCAATCTGCTCCTCGTACCTATCAGGAAGTAGATATGGGCAAGCCCCCAAATCCACCATGCAATTCCGCCCTTGAGCCGGATCTTCCCAAAGTCGATAACAGCCGAATTCGGCCCGATGGTAGCCAGGTTTCCCAGATGCCTATATCTGAACGCACTTGGAGTGGGTGTACCCAGACGTCGTGCTTCAATTACCGAAGCGACATATTTGCCTTGCTGTTTGGCGGCGGGAGCCACTCCGGGGACGGGTGTTCCATCAGCGGCCTTCACGGAGGCAGTATCTCCAATAATAAAAATCTCGGGCTTACCGCCAACAGTCAGATCTGGCTGCACGACCGCCCTACCCGCCCTGTCCTTTTCAGCACCGACCCAGGCGGCGGCGTTCGACGCTTGCACCCCCGCAGCCCAGATGACGGTCCGGCTTGAAACGAACTCATCTCCGATCGCGATGCCGTTCTCGTTGCATGCCGTCACGGGAATGCCTGTTCTCACTTCGACGCCCATCTTGATTAGCGACTGCTCGGCATATCTCGAAAGTGCTTCCGGGAACACGGGTAGGACACGTGGACCTGCCTCGATGAGAAGGATGCGCGCCGATCTGGTGTCGATGCTACGGAACTCCTCAACAAGGGTTCGTTGGGCCAGTTGCGCTATAATCCCAGCCATCTCCACGCCTGTCGGGCCTGCTCCGATTATGCTGAACGTGAGCATTGCCTTCCGCCGTTCGGGATCAGCCTCCAATTCGGCCTTCTCAAACGCGAGAAGAAGCCGCCGCCGGATGGTCGTCGCGTCTTCGAGTGCCTTTAGCCCGGGCGCAAACGGCTCCCACTCGTCCCGGCCAAAATAGGCGTGCCTTGCACCTGTCGCGAGAACGAGCGTGTCATAGGGAATAGCATTCCCATCCTTGAGCGATACTACGCGTGCCTCGGTATCAACGCCAACAACCTCGCCCAGCAGCGTCGATACATCCTTTCGTCCTCTGAACAATGCTCTGATGGGCCAGGCTATCTCCGAGGTTGCCAATACAGTCGTGGCAACTTGGTAGAGGAGCGGTTGAAAGAGGTGATGGTTGCGCCTGTCGACGATCGTTATGGAAGTGTCGGGACACTTGAGGTCCTTCGCTAACTGGAGTCCGGCAAAGCCACCGCCGACTACGACAACTCGATGCGTATCCATTTCGTCTCCCTCAAACCTGCGCGCTCGGGGCGCGCGCCTCGTAGAAATGGCCATTGCGCCCGATCAGTCGCTGATACGGGTATTTACATTAATCGACGGTGGACTCACCAACAGTGGAAGAAGAGGCTCCAGCACCCGCTTGACATTAGGATGTTCGCCATGGCCAACGACAGCCGCCTCATTCTGCCAGCCGTCTAAGATGATGAAAGTGTTCGGATCGTCCGACCGCTGGTAGAGGTCGTAGTAGAGACAACCAGACTCTTCGCGGGCGGGTCCAATGAATTCCTGAAGGAGTTCTTTTACGCGATTTCGATTTTGGGACGTGGTTTTGAATTCAACGACAAGGTGCTGTTCCTCTGACTTCTTCGATGTCATTTGCGCTGGCTCCTAATTGAAAACGACGACCGGCTTGATCACTCGCCCGGCTTCGGCGTCCGCGATCGCTTCGTTGATCTTCTCGAAGGGATACTTGGTGATCAATTTTTGGAAGGGGAAAAGCCCAGCCTGATTAAGATCCATCATCTGCGGAATGAACAGCTGTGGAATCTGATCACCAAGGATCGCACCCTGGATCTTGCGATTGAACACCATTAGATCGAGGGGGATGGGAATGTCGTTCCCGAGCGCGTCGAGGCCGAGCAAGACAACGTGCCCGCCGGCACGGGTGCACTTGATCGAGTTCAGAATAACCGGAATGATGCCAACTGCGTCGATCGCGAAGTCGGCACCGCCGCCCGTCAGCGCATGGATCTGGTTGACTACGTCGGGATCTTTGCCGTTGATCGCATGTGTGGCACCAAGCCCCATGGCCATGTCTAGCCTCTGCTGATTCAGATCTATGATGATAATCTTGCTGCACCGACGAACTTTGGCGGCCATCACGGCGGCCATGCCGACAGCACCTGCGCCGAAAACGGCTATCGTCGACCCTATTTCCGGCTTCATCGCGTTTATCACTGTTCCTGCACCCGTTGCCATGCCGCACCCGAGTGGCGCAGCGTCGGTAAGGTCGAGGTCTGTTTTCGGCAAAAGCGCTGCATTGTTTTCAGTCGCAAGGATATGCGTCGCAAAGGACGACTGGCCCACGAAATTGCTGCCAATGCCAACTTCATCGCAGAGCAATGCCTTCTTACCATTCGGACGAAGCCCCGTAAGATTGTACTGGGTATAGTTTTGGCAGTTCATTGGGTGAGAACGGCGGCAGTCGGCGCAGAATCCGCATGAGCTCTGGCTCAGTGCGACGTGATCACCCACTTTGAGGCTCTGAACTTCTGGTCCGACCGCCTCGACGACGCCGACGCCTTCGTGCCCCGGGATCACCGGTGCCGGCGGGCCAAAAATACCGTCGCGAAGCAGCAAGTCCGTGTGGCAGATCCCGCTCGCAACCGTGCGAACCAGGATCTCGTTGCCTTCGGGGTCAGCCAGTTCGAGTTCACGGAATTCCAGCGGGCTCTTTGGCTTCACGGCGACAGCCGCAGTGATTTTCACCATTATATTCTCCTGCGTTCTCCCGCAATTGCTACGGGAATGACTTGATCGGCCCGACGGACTAGACGCGACCCGCGCGCGCACCGTAGATGATTGCGGCAAATGCAATGATCACGCCCTGGACGATAAGCTTGCCCGGCTCCTGGATGCCGAAGACGGTCAGCATCGCGAACAGGAAGCTGAAGGCAACGACGGCAACGAACGGCCCGGCGACGCCGCCCCGGTCGACGCCGAACGTCACACCGCCGAGGATCGTGGCGGCGAGAGCATTCATGAAGGTGTCGAAGCCTGGCTTGATGGTGCCGACCGCCAACGCGGATACCTGGACCAGGGCCGCGATGCCTGTCAGGGCGCCCGCGAGCGTGTGCGAGACAAAAATCGTACGTGCCAACGGAATTCCTGTAGTTTCCGCCGCCCTCGGATTGTCGCCGACGGCCCTGAAGTAACGCCCGACGATGAGAAAGCGAAATGCGATAGAAATCAGGGCGGCGATGACGATCCACAGGACCACGGAATAGGAAAGGCCGTGGATATTGCCGCTCGTAAGTATTCGAAGCCAGCTTGGCGTTGAACCGGGCGCGCGGCCGGCGCTCATGTATTGGACGATCCCAATCAGAATGGCCGAAACACTTAGTGTGGAGATAACGGCAGAAGCGCGCACGTATGCTACGAGTATTCCGTTTACACCCCCCACAGCTAGCCCAATCACAACAGGCATGAGGACGGTCATTAGCGGTGGATAGTTGTTGAGCTGGCCCGAGCTGGCCAGATAAATCGCGAACGCGAAAATACCGCTGACAGAGAGATCGATGGATCGCACCCGCATGACAAGCGACTGGGCGAGCACCGCGATCCCGAGCGGCGCTGACTGCTTGAGGATTACAAACCAGTAGTTGGGATTTATGAGCGTGGCGCTCACTGCTGGAGCAACCGCAACCAGGATTGCGAGCACATAGTATGCGGGCGGTAGCCCGAGTATCCACGAAATGGCGCTCTTACCCCTCAATGAGCGAGATGGTGCTTCAGTTTTCGAGTCTGATGTGGTCATCGAGAAGTCCATTTCTTTCAAAGTCCGATTGTTTTGCGTCGCTGCGAAACGACGAGTACGAGAAGCAACACACCCTTGACGACCGACTGAAGAAATGCAGAGACGTTGGCCAGATTCATCACATTATTCACTGTCCCGAGGATCGCCGCGCCAACGACGGTTCCCACAATGCTTCCGATGCCCCCGGCGAGGTGGACCCCACCCAATGCTGCAGCCGTTACAGACTCAATCCCGAATGAAGCGCCGCCCTTAGGATCACCCGATGCAAGGCGACCTGCAAGAAACATCCCCGCAGCGCATGCGAATAGAGCAGAAAGAACATACGCTTTGATGATGGTGCGCTCGACGGGAACACCGTTCATCCGTGCGTTGAAGTCATTGCCGCCGGAAGCGAAGAGGTAGAGGCCGAAGGGACGACGATAGAGAATCCAGGATGCGAAGAGCGATGCCGTGATCAACCAAAACAATGAGTTAGGTACGGGGCCGATGGATCCGGCTACCGAGCCGGAAAGCCACTCCGGCACGCGCCCGCCTGGGATTGGCAAAATGATCAACGCGATACCTTGGCCGATGCCCATTGTTGTCAGCGTCATGATGATTGGATGTACATTGAGGCGCGCGACACCGTAACCGTTCGCTACTCCGAACCCCATCGCCACCGCGATGCAGATAAGCACGCGGGTTATCTCAGGAAGATCAAGCGTCATGATCGTCGTCGTTAGACTGATGACGGACCCAACCGACACGTCGAGGCCGCCAGTGAGAATGACGAACGTCTGACCGAGAGCCGAGATGACGAGCACCGTCGATTGCGCCAGGAGATTAGACAAATTCTCCGGATCCATGAAGTCCGGCAATAATATTACCGAGGCGACAACCATCACCAGGAGCGTTCCAATGGAAAGCCCGATCGCTCCCGCGCGATAAGGGAGCTTCAGGCGACTGGCAAATGAATTCATAAGTTATCCTCCTCAATGCACCGCAGCACGGGGATCCGGTGACGCACTCGCCCCCAGCGCAGTCTCGAGGATTCTTTCCTCGGTCGCCCCCTCTGCGGACATCTGCCCGACGATCTTCCTGTCATGAACGACCAAAATGCTGTCGCAGAGCCCTATAAGCTCAGCGTGCTCGCGCGACGAAACCACGACCGCACCGCCACGATCACTGAAGTCCCGCAGCAATCTGTAAATCTCTGCCTTTGCACCGACGTCGACGCCGCGCGTGGGCTCCTCAATAACGAGGATGTCCACTCCGGAGAGCAACCAGCGGCCCAGCAGCACCTTCTGCTGATTCCCGCCCGAGAGTTTACCTACGGGCGCATTGGGATCGGCGGCCGCAACTCGTAACGACTTGATCACCTCGCGGACCCTCGACACCGATCGCCACGCAACGCTTGCCATATTCCGATTGAGCTGTTTTCCCAGCGCGATGTTGTCGTAGATAGGCAGGCGCAGGAACAGCCCTTCCTGCTTCCTGTCCTCAGGGATAAAACCGATTCCTGATGCGACCGCGCGAGCGAACCCTGACCCTACATTCACCACGTGCATGCTGTTGTCGGGGCCGGCACGCCACACGGCGATGGCCTTTGGCGATTCAACGCCCACAATGGCACGCATTATCTCTCGCTGGCCCTGTCCTTCGAGCCCTGCCAGCCCGATGATTTCACCTTTTCTGACAACGAAAGTGACTGTCGAGCTGCTGTCGTCGAGGCGCAAGTCCGAAACCTCCAGCATTGCCGCTCCGGTGGCCTGCGAGCGCGGCGGAAAGAAGTTCTGAAGTTCGCGACCAACCATTGTCGCTACCAGCGTTTGCAAGTTGAAGTCCTGCGCTCTTGCAGTCCTTACCCAAGCGCCATCTTTCATGACGGTGATGGTGTCGCATAGTTCGAAGACTTCATTCATGCGATGAGAGATGTAGACGACAGCCTTATGTTGAGCCTTAAGGTCGCGGATAACCTTGAAAAGATGCGCGACATCGGTCGAGTTCAACGCCGCCGTTGGCTCGTCGAAGATGAATACGTCCGCGTTCGACGTAAGTCCCTTCGCGATCTCTACTGCCTGCTGCTGCGCGACAGTCAGTGTCTCGACGATCGCGGTTGCGTCGAGCTGTGGAAATACGTCAGCCAGCAAAGCGCGAGCGCGTTTCACTACCTCGACGCTATCGATCGAACCGTCAATGCGACGAGGTTCGTGGCCCAGGAACATGTTCTCAGCAACGGTGAGATTGGGGATCAGGGTAAACTCCTGAAACACCGTCGACACTCCCGCCAACCGTGCCTCCTTAGGGGAACGGAAATTGACTTCCTCCCCGCGGAGCCGAACACTTCCTGCGCCCGGCTGATATACCCCCGCCAGAATACGCATCAGGGTGGACTTCCCCGCGCCGTTTTCCCCCATCAGAGCGTGCACGGAGCCACGTTCCAGGGAAAAGCGAACGTCCGAAAGGACTTTCGTGAAACCAAACGATTTGTTGATGCCGACCATCTCGACAAGCGTGCTCATGGGAATTTCCATCTTCGACAGGGATACGGGCACGAGTGATCGTGCCCGTAGTTCATCAAGCCTTGAAATAATCAAGGAGCTTTTCGTTCGGCATTTCGGTCGGCGCCCAGTACGCATCAGTGAGATCTGCGCGATAGAACTGGGAGAGCGTCTCGTCGGTGATCGGCTTGGGGCGGTTCGTCCAGTTACGCTGAATCGGCTTCCCATCCAGCAAGGCGAAGGCGGCCCGTAGCGCGGCAGTAGACAGAGCGGGTGGGCAAATCGGACCGATCGAGGAAAGTTTTTCGTCATTCCAACGACGCATCCAGCCGTTAAGTGCTTCGCCCGTGATTGGCGGGATCGTTGAGGCGCCAGCCTCCTGCAAGGCATCCAAAACGCCAAGAGACATGTTGGCTCCATCGGTCCAGATGCCCGCGACATCTGGGTCGGAGAGATACAAGCTTTCGGCGATCTTCTTTGAGTCCTCATAAGACCAGCTTCCGTGCTGGGTCGACGTGATCTGAAGTCCAGACTTGCTGAAGACTTCCATGGCGCCTGCATAACGATCTGCATCGATGGGATGCCCGGCGACGCCACGCAGAACCCATACCTTGCCCTTGTTGCCAAGCTTGTCGACGAGGAACTGAGCCATCACGCGCCCGAAATAGAAGTCGTCGCCCTGGACCTGAACCGTAAACTCCTCGGTGTCGACGCGTCCGAGATAGACTACGGTTGGAATGCCAGCAGCCTTTGCCTTCTTGATGCCCTCGACGGCGGAACCGGTGGTTAGCGGTGCGATGATGATCGCATCGACCTTCTGGGCGATCAGATCCTCGATATCGGCAACTTGTTTGGAGGCATTGAGATCAGCGCTCCGGAACTGGTAATCAGCGATCCGATCCTTGTTCTTTTTTATTTCATATTCGGCTTCAAACGCCGTCTGGTAGGTATGCGTTGAACCAGCGAGGCCGTAGTGGCTGTGTCCGATCTTCCACGGGCCTGACTTCTTGAACTTACCCGCGTCGACAATTGGGTTGGCGCCTTCGGAGGGCCAAGTGTCAGGTAGGAGACTGATCGCGTCGTCGGCGCGAAGAATCCCCGGCATTCCGAACGTGCCGGCTACAGCAATTGCCCCGCTCGCTTGTAGAAATGTACGTCTCTTCATGAAAATTCCTCCTCCGGCCGCTCTGGGCGGCATTGTCTGTTAAGGCGAGAGCCTTGCCTTCCCAAGCCGTGCCGGACTCTCCTCAATACGGCGGAGTGCATTGGTATGAGCTATCAGACAATCTGTCAATAAATATAAACTTCGACGTTTGTTTTTTCGACATCGTTTTGTTTTCACTTGCACATAGTCGCACTTGACGGATTGTCCGATAGTGCGACAATATTCGTGTTCGCTAAATCGATGGGAGGGTTATGAATGTCCACTCTGGTGATTGTCCGGCATGGCCAAAGCGAAGGGAACGCGCGCGGGGAGTTCACGGGTACGAGCGACGTGCCGCTCACACAGGAGGGCTGGTCTGAGAGCAGGCGAGCCGGCTCACTGCTCGCGAACCTCGGCATCTCGTTCGATATTGCGTTTAGCTCTGCCCTCTTGCGCACAGTCGACACTTGCAGAGCGATTTTGAACGAAACCAACGGCGATCTGCTGGAGCCAATCAGGAGAACCGAGTTGAACGAACGCGACTACGGACAGCTCACCGGCATCAACAAGAACGTGGCACGTGAGCGGTGGGGCCAGGATGTTGTCCAGGTTTGGCGCCGCTCGTACAGCACTCCACCACCTGGGGGAGAAAGCATACGGGACATAAGCGCGAGGGTTCTGCCCTTTTTGATAAGCGAAGCGTTCCCCCCCTTGTTGAGAGGGAAATCGGTTCTTGTGGTGGCCCACGGGAATACGATCAGGTCACTAAAGCAGGGCATCGAACGCCTCACGATCCAGGATACGCTCGCTATTGAGTCACCGACCGCCGCGCCAACTGTATACCGGATTGCGTCGGACCTCTCGATCATCGAGAAGACTAACGTCCTGGTTGGTACTGTCTGTTAAGCCTGGCTGGCAGTAGCATCGTTTGTAGTCGGTTGAACTTGGCAATACCGGTGTCTCGAAGCTGTCGATAGCCTTCAGAACCGGCTCGACGTCGGCAAGCGACGCCATCCGGCTCGCCTCACACGTTGCTACTAAATTTTCGTCTGCCGATCTTTCAGCCCAAAGCGGGACAAGACGCATGCTCCCTTTCGAACATGCATCGGAACCCTTTGATCACTTCAAATCAGCGTTCACTCGTGACTTTGCAAAAATGCAGCCCTGCTCCGGTTGAACTGATCTAATTTAATAGAGTAATTATTGACTGATTGTCTGACGATGAGTACGTTCGCGCGAATTGCGTTGTGAGCCTTGGAGGAACAGTTACATGAAGCAGGCATATGCGGCGGTCTCGCGCGAAAAGGCGAAGCCCTTGATCTTGGAGTGCATAGGGATTGAGGAACCTCGTGCAGACGAGATTTTGGTCCGCATCGTCGCATCGGGGGTATGTCATACCGACCTGGTGGTCAGGGACCAGGGATATGACGTACCTCAACCTGTTGTGTTGGGACACGAAGGCTCTGGCGTCGTCGAGGCCGTCGGGAGCGCAGTTAAAGATCTTGTGCCCGGTGATCACGTTGCTTTGAGCTACGCCTATTGCGGCAAGTGCGAAAAGTGCCTTTCCGGTACACCTTTCTACTGCGAGGACTTCTTCGGTCGCAATTTCCGCGGCACTCGTCCGGATGGCACCTGCCCGATCCATGATTCTCACGGGAAACAGATTAGTGGCTGCTTCTTCGAGCAGTCGTCATTTGCAACCTACGCCATCGCCAGCGAACGAAACGCCGTGAAGGTTGCAAAGGATGTTCCACTCGAGTTGATCGGACCGCTCGGGTGCGGGCTTCAGACCGGTGCTGGCGCGGTACTGAATTGCCTCAAGCCGAAGCCCGGCTCGTCAATAGCAGTGTTCGGTGCTGGTGCGGTTGGCATGGCGGCTACGATGGCCGCGAAAATCGCCGGATGCGCGACCATCATCGTGATCGACTTGAACGATGAACGGCTGGAACTTTCGCGCGAACTCGGGGCGACGCACACGATAAATGCCCGCAAATTGGACAGCGTTGCCGCGATCAGGAAGATCGTCCCCGCAGGCGTTGATTTCAGCTTGGAATGCACGAGTTCGCCGCGAGTTTTCCGTCAGGCAGTCGACTGCCTTGGTACGCCGGGAACATGCGGTCTCGTTGGCTCGTCCGCTCTCGGCACTGAAGGCACGATCGATATCGGGAACTTCCTTTTCGGCCGCACATTGATCGGCGTTGTCGAAGGACAAAGCGTTCCGTCCGAGTTCGTCCCGCAGTTGATCGAGTATTGGCAGCAGGGACTTTTCCCGTTCGACAAACTGGTTCAGTTCTATGACCTCGACCAGATCAACGAGGCGATGGCTGATTCCGAGAGCGGCAAAGTCATTAAGCCGATCCTTCGCATGAAGCATTAGTTTTGCGAGACTTTTCGAAAGACAAGACGGACCGCGATTAAATGCGATCCGTCGGAACAGCCGTGCTCAAGACGAGATATGGTCGAACGCTGCTTTCGATGCAATCGCGGGCCACATCACTCCGATAGGCCTGCACGAATGATGTGCTGGCAGGGCCCACGCAAAAGCTCTAGGACTCTGCCGGTCAAAGGCGGCCCCCTACAATCACCGGCAGGTAAGTGGCGAGGGCGGCTCCGTTAACCCAGGGGTCCAGAGAACACCTGCGCGCCAAACACTGAAAAGACGTTGCTCCGGCCGACGTGTTCAGCTGACGTGTCCTGGTCCAACAGGTGGCCAAACCGATCGCGCTTTGTCTTAAAATAAGTGATGTTGGACGCGCTAGATGCGGCGATCAGACTCTGGCGAGACGACACGATGACGCCTGACGTTCGCAGCGCCTCTATTTTTGTAGGATTGTTGGTCAGAAGCCGAACGCTGCCGATACCGAGGTCGCGGATGATATCCGCCGCTGCGTTATATTCGCGGGAATCAGATGCGAAGCCGAGTTCCCGATTTGCCTCAAGAGTATCACGACCATGATCCTGCAGGCTGTAAGCCGCAATTTTGTTTCCTAAGCCAATGCCACGCCCCTCTTGCCCACGCATGTAGATCACGCAACCAGCGCCCGCTAACTGGACCGCCCGAAGAGCCATTTCGAGCTGTTGACCGCAGTCGCATCGCATGGACCGGAACGCCTCACCTGTCAGACATTCAGAATGCACCCGTACCAGAACGTCTTCCTTCTCGCACAACTCGCCAAGTGTCAAAGCTAAGTGTTCCGTTCCCGTCAAACTATCGCGATAAGCAATTGCCTTGAAATCCCCAAACCGCGTTGGCATAAAGGACTGCGCGTAACGCTTTACCCTCGTATCACGACTCCTGCAGTACTCAATCAAAGCGTCGATCGTTACTATGTGCAGGCCATGTTCGATTGCGAACTTCTCGAGATCTGGCAGTCGAGACATGGTTCCGTCGTCATTGGCGATCTCGCAGATTACGCCAGCCGGCGCCAGGCCGGCAAGTCGTGCAAGATCCACGGCAGCTTCGGTGTGGCCAGGACGGCCCAGGACACCGAGACGATTTGCACGCAAAGGAAAAATGTGACCCGGTCGCGATAGGTCTTCCGGCCGCGTCTGCGGATCGATGAGCGACTTGACGGTTGCTGCTCGATCTTCGGCTGAAATCCCTGTCGTTGTGCCGTGTTTGCAATCGACGGAAACGGTAAATGCCGTCTGCAGTGAGTCCGAATTACGTGTGACCATCAGGGGGATCTCGAGTTTGTCGAGACGTTCGGCTGGAAGTGGCACGCAGATAAGGCCTCTCGCATATTTCATCATGAAAGCGATGTGCTCAGCTGTTATTTTTTCGGCAGCAACGACTAGGTCGCCTTCATTCTCCCGGTTTTCGTCGTCGACCACGATAACCATCTCGCCCGCTTCGATCGCCTCGATCGCCTCATCTATGCTCGAAAAAGACATGGAATCCTCCTCCTTATTATGGGCTGACGGCGCGACGCGCGGCATCGAGCTCTCTGTCGACAAGCGCGCGCAGGTTCTCAGAAAGAGCATCGTTCTGAAAATCTTCATCGAGAGCGAAAATGAAACGGCTATGTATTTGCGCTTCGAAAAAGTCGAATAAGGCTTCCATCGAGGCTTCGACGAGCGGCTTGTGACTCGATGCTTTACCGGTTGCAAAAGGGATCACATAGCGGCCCTTAAGCGCTTTCATGTCGACAAGGTCGAATAAATGCTTCAGCAACCCAGTGTAAGATGCTTTGTAGACCGGACTACCAACAACTAGCACGTCACTAGCCAAAATATCGTTGAGTGCCGCTTTAACAATCTCAGCGGCGCTGGAGGGCAACACTGTTGCCCCAAGGTGCGGATGAAGGTCGACAAGGTCCCAGCAGCTTGCTTCGTTGCCGGACGCGCGCACCCGATCCACCATGAAGTCTGCTACGGCCCGGGTTTTCGAGGGGCGCGATAAATTCCCCGTTATTACAACAACTTTCATGTCACAGGACTCCCAACATTCTCGCATAAGACAATCTTACAATTTTCACTCACACCGCAATGGAGGTCGTTGAGGACCCGTGGGGGCAAAAATAGTCCTGCGGTGTCCTGAGCCCTCACAACCCGTAATTTCCCAACCTCGAAGGCTGGATTGCTTCGCAGAAGTCTTCTGTCTCGTACGACTTTATTCTCTCAATGGGTGGGCTCGCCGTGCAAGCGCACCTACTGTCTGCAATCCCTGCCGCTTTTACCGACCCAGCACGTTTGCGTTAGAACCTCCTGGACACGGAATGAGGCGTTGCCGCTTGATATACGGTCGCCGTGGCTCCACCTCAGTTACGACAGGTAGTATCCCGGTCACTTACGGGAACTCTGGTGAGCTTGCCTTCGATGGATCATGGGCGAGCCAAGGTTCCGCATGCGATACCCATACGTTTGACATCGGCACACTTCCAGGATCGGTATCGAACGTGCCGGCTCTAACGACTTTGAGCTCCGGGCTGGCCGGCCGCTCCGCATAAACGTGCGAGCCACATACCGAACAAAACCACCGCAGCTTTCCAGGCGTCGATTCGAAGCTATGAAGCGTATCTTGGCCTGTAAGGATCTTGAAGTGCTCGCTTTTCACCTTCGCAGCGGTATTGTGATCAGCGGCGTGTGACTTCCGGCATGTTTGACAGAAGCAATTCCACATGGGTCCATCAATTTCCTGAACCTGGTACGTTACCGCTTTGCATTGGCATGATCCGAAGATTGGCATCGGGTATCCTTTCACTGATTCATTACGTTGATTTCAAATTTCTCGTCGCCGCTAAGCCAGCGTTTGATGTTGCGCGCAGCCTGGCGGATGCGGTGTTCGTTCTCGACGAGCGCCAGACGGACGTAGTCGTCGCCCATTTCGCCGAAGCCGATACCCGGTGCAACGGCGACGTCGGCCTTCTCGACCAGCAGCTTGGAAAACTCCAGCGAACCGAGATGACGGAACTTTTCCGGGATCTTTGCCCAGGCGAACATGGTGGCAGCCGGCGGCGGCACGTCGAAGCCGGCCTTCCCGAAGCTTTCGACCATGACGTCGCGGCGACGCTTGTAGACGTTGCGAACCTCCGCAATGTCGGAACCGTCGCCGTTCAGCGCATGGGTCGCGGCCACCTGGATCGGCGTGAAGGCGCCGTAGTCGAGATAGGACTTGACGCGGGTGAGCGCCGCGATCAGCCGCTCGTTGCCGACGGCAAAGCCCATGCGCCAGCCGGGCATGGAAAAGGTCTTCGACATCGAGGTGAATTCGACGGTCACATCCATTGCACCCGGCACTTCGAGAACCGATGGCGGCGGAGCGCCGTCGAAGTAGATCTCGGAATAGGCAAGGTCGGAAAGCACGATGATGTCATGCTTCTTGGCGAAGGCGACGACGTCCTTATAGAAATCGAGCGTCGCGACGAGGGCCGTCGGGTTCGACGGATAGTTGAGGATCAGCGCCAACGGCTTCGGGATCGAATGCCGGACCGCCCGCTCCAGCGGCGGGAAAAAGCTCTCATCCGGCTCAACCGACATCGAGCGGATCACGCCGCCCGCCATCAGGAAACCGAAGGCGTGGATCGGATAGGTCGGGTTCGGGCAGAGGATCACGTCGCCGGGCGCGGTGATCGCCTGCGCCATGTTGGCGAAGCCTTCCTTGGAGCCCAAGGTGGCGACCACCTGGGTATCCGGGTTGAGCTTGACACCGAAACGGCGGGCATAATAGGCGGCCTGGGCACGGCGCAGCCCCGGAATGCCCTTGGAGGAGGAATAGCGGTGGGTGCGCGGATCCTGCACGACCTCGCACAGCTTGTCGACGATCGACTGAGGAGTGGGAAGGTCGGGGTTTCCCATGCCGAGATCAATGATATCGGCGCCGCCCGCTCGCGCGCTTGCTTTCAAACGGTTGACCTGTTCGAAAACATAAGGCGGCAAACGTTGAATTCTGTGAAAGTCCAGCACACTATTTCCAATCAAATCGCAGATACCTCCCGCGCCGATTATAGAAACCGACGCGGGAGGCTGGGAGGTCTCCTTCCGGAGAACATTCATTACTTCTTCGGCCGCCAAGCTAACGGATCTTCAGGACGTTCGAAGTAGTTTGCAGCGACGTCTGCAGGCCACCAGCCGTTGTTCTTCGGCTCGATCCAATCCGTGGAATTGGGATCGCAATCTTCCTTCAGCACTTCCTTCACGTCATCAATGGTGTAAGGAAGCGCAGGACGAAGAATCGACTGGATCTTTGGTCCCTGGCCTTCGAGCGTTCGCATCATGACGTCCCACACAAGGCGGGCATCAGACCGCGGCGGCCAGAAATGGAAGCTCTTGCTTATGAAATCAGGGTTCTTACGCCAGTAGCAGGCTGCCGAAGCCTCACCCCCGAGCACGATAGGCATCATGTCGCGGCCGGATTGCTGTACTGCGTTCACGACACCGTTTTCTGAAGCGGACTGAACGAGAATGCCATTAACCTCAGCAAGATTGGTGGCAAGAAACTTCTGAACCTCAACCTGGGCGACCTGGTCGGTCCATTTGCCAGCTATCGTGCCTACAATTTTGATACCGGGGAATTTATCGAACGCGTTCTTCGCGCCGATGTCGAAGCTGTCCGATGATGCGAAACCGGGGATGCCCGATACCATCAGGACGTTGCCTTTTTCACCGATTTCCTTGGCAAGCCATTCAGCAGCCTTGTAGCCACCGTCGGTGTTATTCTCTGTGGCATTGATTGCGTAGGGTGATGTGACATAGCCCGAGACTGAGAAGACTGGCACGCCTTTCGAATGAGCATACTCTATGGTCTTGTTAAGTGCGGTAATGTTCGAGCAGCAAATGACGATCGCATCAACACCGTCGTCAACCATCTGCCGCATCTGCTGGATTTGGACAGCGTCTTTGAGGTCAGACTGCGTGACGATTAGATCGGAGACTAGGCCTGCTTCCTTATATCTCGGAAGCAATACGTTGGTGAATTCGTCCAGGATGTTCGCGCGCCAGGTATTACCGGCATATGTGGATGCATAACCAATTTTCCACGGCGGTGGACGTTTTGGAACAAAATCTTTGTACACCGTCCCCCCGAGCGGAATGGCGGGATCGATATTCTCGTAAAGCGCCTTTTGGTCCGGCGGCAACGAATCGAGGCCGTCAGCCTTCGCCACGCCGTTCATGTGATAAAGGCTCGACAGCGTAAAAAGCGCTGCAACGATTTTCTTCAGCATTCAGGGCCTCCTCCCCTTGTGGTTCCGCTCAACCGCCGGCCCCTTTGGCCGCCAGCCGCGAAAATCCTGCCAGAATCTGGCAGAGTTCGTGTCGGGACGGCAATCGCCGTCCCGAGGACTGGTTCAGTTGCGCAGACCGGCTTGCTTGAGCAGCGGCATGACACGGTCGTTAAAGAAGGGAAGTTCCTCGTTGTAATCGACCATTGTCAGCAAGGCGCCGTTGACGCCTGTATTGCTGAGATCCACGAGCTTGTCGGCGACTTGTTCTGGATTGCCGACGATCGGGTATCCACCCCAGCCAGCGACGAAGCGTTCCTTGAATTTTTGATACATTTCGGCAGAATGGTTTTGAGATTGCACCTGCAGAACTTCACAGATGTTCTCGCATGCCTCCCAGTCACCCTTCTGGTTGACGTAGTAGTCGTAGTATTCCTTTGCTTCCTTCTCCGTTTCGCGAACGATAACGGGGCAAGCTGTGAATGTGCCAAGATCACGGTTATATTCAGTACGCGCCAGGTCCTTCACCTTTTTGACCCAGGCAGCGCCGGATTCCATGTCTTGCATGAAGCCGAAGTTGAAGTCGCAGAACTTGGCGGTGAAATGCAGTCCCTTGCCCGAGGCGCCGGCGCAGATCAGGAGCGGGCGACCCGCCTTGTTGTAGGGTTTGGGTTCACTGAAGGCGTCTTTGACTTTGAGGAACTCGCCTTCGAAGGTAACGCCATTGCGTTTCCAGAGCGTCTCGACGATATCCATCCATTCAGTGGCGTATTCATAGCGGGTGTCGTGCTCCATCATAGGAACTCCGAACATTTCCATTTCGGGAGTGAACCAGCCGGTAACGAGATTGAGGCCGTATCGACCCTTCGAGATGTGATCGATTGTTGTCGCCATCTTGGTTGCAACAATCGGGTTTAGCGTCGGAATGTGAGTCGTTGAGAAGAACTGGAGCTTCGTGGTGACCGCCGCGAGAGCGGCCGCCCAGGTGAACGTATCCATGTTCACGCCATTGAAGTTTGAAGGACCGCCAAAACCACGCCAGCGTGCAATCGGCACCATGCATTCCCAACCGGCTGCCTCAAGCTTCTTTGCAATCTCGACGTTGTGGTCGAAGGTAGGTTCGAACGTTGTCTCAGCGAGCGTAATCGCGCATGCATTCGAGCAATTCGTGCCAAATACGCCGAGCTTGAGCTTGTTATCATTGAACATTGGGTTTCCGGCAGCGCGGAAATCGTCTTGTGCGGTCACTGTAGTCCCTCCTCGGGCTGGCAACGGATGATGCTCAGCCCACTCAAATGCGTTGAATAACTAGATGCCCATCTCGTCGAAAACTTCCGCTGCCACGCGGAAGCTGTCGATGGCCGCAGGAACACCGCAGTAAATCGAAACCTGGAGGAAAACCTCCCGAATTTCCTCTTTGGTAAGACCGTTGTTGATTGCTCCGCGAACATGCAGTTTCAGCTCATGCGGACGATTGAGGGCCGAAATCATCCCGAGATTGAGGATGCTGCGCTGCTTGCGCTCCAGGCCCGGCCGATTCCAAATCGCGTCCCAGCAGTATTCTGTGACGAGGGTTTGCATCGGCCAATTGAAGTCGGTGGCTTTGCTGACCGACGCATCAACATAGCCCCCCCCCAAGACTTCGCGCCGGGTCTTTAGTCCGCGCTCAAAGCGCTCTGTGACTTCACGTCCATGAATTTCTCTTGCGGGTGCCATATTGCTCACGCTTTTCTCCTTGCCGCCCTTGGGCTTTCGATGAGTGATGTGATTGGTGGTTAAAGCCACCTACTATGCGGCCGATCCACTGATGGACGACGACCTGACGAGTTGACCGTTTTCGTAGAGAAGCGGCGCGATTGACTCGATGAACCGTGCTTCGAGCACTTCTCCGAGCACAACATCATGCGTTCCAACGTGAACGACATCTTTTAGCTTGCAGACAAACGCCGCCTGCGCATCGGACAGGACCGGCATGCCGTCGAGAGACAGCCACTCGCCGTAATGAAAGCGCTCTTCACCCTTCAATTGCCCACTGAACAGCGGCACAAGATCGGCATGTGAAAGATGCAGCATGTTCACGGCGAACTTCCCGGAGATCTTCAAAGGCTGATTCACCGAAGCCGATTGGTTGATGCAGACAAGAACAGTTGGTGGGTCCGCGGTAACCGACTGGACCGCGGTGGCGGCCATGCCATGACGGACCCCGTTGAGTTCGGTCGTGATCAAGCAGATGGTTGATGTGAACCGACGCATAGCTGCCTTAAAAGTCAACTGCGCCTCAGTGCTGGTATCGGCCATATTGTCCTCCCACGGCCAAATTCGATCGAGCCTAGATAAACAGATCAGCAGACAATCTGTCAACTGGATTTTCACAATTGACAGATTGTCTGCTAAAATGTCTTCTAAGGCACCCAAAAATGAGGAGATGGTCGATGGATTTGAATCAAAGAGTTTGTATCGTCACAGGGGGCGGCAGCGGCATTGGTCGTGCGACAGCCGAGCTTTTCGCAAAGAACGGCGCCTATGTGGTTGTTGCTGATGTCAATGAAGACGCCGCGGTTCGTGTGGCGAACGAGATCGGCTCGAAGGCTTTCGGTGTTCGCGTCGACGTCTCGTCCGCCAAGGACGCGGAAAGCATGGTTGAGAAGACGACCGCAAAGTGGGGCCGGGTCGACGTGCTCGTCAATAATGCCGGGTTCGGAACGACGGGGAATGTGGTGACCATTCCTGAAGAAACTTGGGACCGGATTATGTCCGTAAACGTCAAAGGGATCTTCCTTTGCTCAAAGTACGTCATTCCTGTTATGCGACGGAACGGCGGAGGTTCGATCATCAATACGACTTCCTACACCGCAACCTCAGCAATCGCGGACAGGACTGCCTACGTAGCATCGAAAGGAGCAATATCTTCGCTGACGCGCGCGATGGCCATGGATCATGCGAAAGAGGGAATTCGTGTCAACGCGGTCGCTCCAGGGACAATCGACTCTCCTTACTTCACGAAAATCTTCGCCGAAGCGAAGGACCCCGCGAAGCTTCGCAGCGATTTCAACGCCCGTGCCGTCATGGATCGGATGGGGACAGCTGAAGAGATTGCTGAAGCAATGCTTTTTCTTGCGTCCGATCGTTCGAGGTTCGCGACCGGTAGCATTCTGACGGTCGATGGCGGCTCCTCGATCGGAAACCACCTGGTCAAGTGAAGGAAAGGGCGGCACTCGTCATGCCCTTACATTTGAGGCAGGAACACCGGGTATAAGGCTCCAGCCTCGTTGATCATTGACGTGTTCCTAACCCGTCAATGACAGCACAGAGCTGTTGGCCTAGGCGCAGCTCTTGTCGGACTTGCGGCACGCTCCAGCAAATATGATAGAGAAGGAGAAGGACTGCCGGCGACAACTAGATCTAACAGCGGAAACTGGATCAAGGACATTTCGCAATTTTTGTCGAATAACCCCACGATGTCGGTCAGATGACGTCATGCGAGTGCCGACCTTCCGGAATAGCCGCATGCTGGTTCCGAATGCCCTCTATCGCAACGCTGTCGGCATAAGTTTAGTCCGGAATACAAGGTGATACGATCGTGTCCCGGGAGGTGGTGTAGGTCGCGGCTGATGGCCGTGCTTTCCCGACATGGGTCGGAAGGGGATATCAGCGTGCCACAGCGGGGCAGGCTGATTTGGGGCTCATCTCATTTGGGCCATGGTCTCAAGCGTCATATACTTGGCGCGTTGAACGGCCCATTCGTCATTCTGTTCGAGCAGCAGTGCGCCGACGAGACGGACGATGGCTTCGTCGTTCGGAAAGATGCCGACGACCTCGGTGCGTCGCTTGATTTCGCCGTTGAGACGCTCAATTGGATTCGTCGAGTGCAGCTTTGCCCGGTGCTCTTTCGGGAAGGTCATGTAGGCGAGCACGTCCTCTTCAGCGTCGTCCATGATGGTGGCAAGCTTCGGCACTTTCGGCCTGATTTGATCGGCGACACTGCGCCATTGTGCGGCTTGCTGCCTCCGGGGTCTCCTGGGCAAAGGCCGTCGCGATGAAGGCGGATACGACCCGCCTGCCGCTC
>NZ_JAQJCJ010000037.1:0-28759 GCF_030182485.1 Rhizobium atlanticum | reverse complement strand
GCACGAGCAGTTCGTCGCCGCGCAGCCGACCATCCCTGCCCTCGGAAACGGATTGAACGATTGCCTCTCTGCGCGCCTGGCTCCAGTCGGCGACAATCCGCTCGATCGTTTCCGCGCGCGTGCCCGCCTCGGCAAGGTGACCATGCCGGGCATAAACGTCGAGACCTTTCTCGATCTCGCCGCGGGCAAAGAGCCGCGAGGCCTCTCGCGCCCATTCTTCACGCTGTCGGCGAACACCGGCAAGCTCGGCAAAACCGATGCGGTCGCTGATCGCCCGAAAGGCAGCACCCGCCTGGATCGGCTGGAGCTGCATGGCGTCGCCGACGAGAACGACTTTCGCGCCCGCCTCCTCGACGATGTCAAGCACACGGGCCATCTGTTGCGATGACACCATGCCGGCTTCATCGATGACGAGCACATCACCACGATGGAGTGTGTCGCGCCCAGTGGCCCAGGCCAGTTCCCAGCCGGCGAGCGTTCGCGACCTAATGCCGGAACTGTCTTCCAAGCCTTCCGCTGCCTTGCCCGCAAGCGCTGCACCGATCACCCCGCGCCCCTGGCCTTCCCAGGCAAGGCGGGCTGCCGCCAGCAGCGTCGACTTGCCGGCGCCGGCAAGGCCGACAACAGCCGCAATGCCGCTATCGCCGGTGACATGACGGATGGCATCGACCTGCTCCGCATCCAACCTCAACGGCTTTTCCGGATCGCCGGTCTCGACGCGCTTGATCGCCGCATCGACCCGCCGAGCCGAAACGCCGAAGCCTGCTTGCTCCGAAAGAACCCGAGCCGAACGCGCCATGTCATATTCGATGCGCAGTATCTCGCGTGTGGTGAAGACTGCCGGGTCTGAGACCTTAAGCGTTTCTCCATCGATCTCCTGCGGCTTCAGCATCACAAGTTCATCCGACGCCATCAGCCGGGCGCGGATGTTGGCGAAGTCTGCCGGATCGTCGACATATCGATGCAGCGCCTTGGCGATATCCTTCTCGTCGAAGGTGGAGCGCTCATTGCCGAGCTGCTTCAAGAGAAGCTCTGGCTCTGCCACCAGCCGGTCAGCCATCTCCTGCCGGCGGGCGAGATCGGCCGGTGCGAAATAGAGCTCCCTCCTCTTTCGCGCCAATGCCGCCTTCTCCGGCCCGAGATGCCTTTGCGCGGTACCGCCGAAACCCTGCTCGGCATATGAGCGGCCATCGAGCCGGATCTCATGACCGGCAAGCGCCAGGTGCCGGTTGGCCGTCTCCGCCCAGGCGATCTTCCACGCCTTCAAGGTTTCCTTGTCGCCTGCCCACACCTTATAGACGATCTTGCCATTCGGTCGATCAGGCGTGACGACACGCAGCGGCTTGCGGTCTTCGCCCAGAACAGGGACCTTCTTTGCTCCGAACCCCTCCTCCGTCAGAGGCCTCAGCGTCGTCATCAGGTGGATATGCGGATTGCCGTCCTTGTCATGATAGACCCAGTCGGCCACCATTCCCTTCGAGGTGAGATTGTCGCGGACGAACTCCCGGACAAGCGCGATGTTCTCCGCTCGCGTCAATTCCTCCGGCAGTGCGATGATCAGCTCGCGGGCGAGTTGCCCATCGGCTCTGGTCTCGAAAGCATCGACGGCGTTCCAGAGCGCCTCACTGGCGCCGGCAACGGACTGGCCGTCGATCGCCGCCCTCAGCCAGGCCGGGATCTGCTCCGGCAGCGCCAGCTCCTCATGCACCAGCTCCCGCGACCCACCACGATAGCTGAAGGACGTTCCGGCCTGTTCGTCCATCATCCGGGCGCGATGACGATAGGCGGCGGCCGAGACGATGCTGCGCCCCGCTCCCCTGCTGATCACCTGCGCTCTGACGAACATGATCGCCACTGATGGCTCCGCACCTTCCAAGCACGTCGCGCCAGCGACGTATATTGCGCCCTCGAACCGATCGGACCGGAGGGCCGATGCCGCTTTTCCGGAACATGGGCGCCTGGCCGGAACTTCGGCTGCGACGTTTTGGGGCCGATGCAAGATAGCCTATTTAACTATTTTATTCTAGTTAGTATAGCGATGGGCAACAGCTGGCGATGGCCTCATGGCATGTCGAGCAAGAGTGAATACTGGCTCGGCGCTCAGCGCCTTTGCCCGAACTTTTCTTCGGGCCGCTTGCTGGACTGTTGACCGGGTGGGCGCTGCCCCTGCGCCGACCAAGGCCAGTGGTAATGGGGAGCCATGCGTTCTGAGCTATGGTCGGCTTTTACGCTCTACGGGAATATAGCGATTGGCCGGGATGGGGCGGTAAGCCACCGCTCCTGATCTGCGGCCAAAACCTCAATTCCATTCACATGTTGTTCTTCGCAGATCGGGTGAGTACAAAACGATCAATTCCGCTTTAGAGACGACCGCCGACTGAGAGACTGCCTTGTTTGCGAATCACCAGAATTGGGCGCTGCTACCCGGCCCATTGAACGGCACGCGCCACATAGACGGGTATGCCGGTTGCTAACGTGATATCCTTGATGATTGGCGCCAGCGAGCCGAGTTCGTCCGCGATAAGCGCGACGAGCTTGGGATAGTTGATATCGACGCCAGTGTCGTCGACAGCCCAAGCGTTCACCCAATCGGCGCCGTTGACGCTGAATTCGTGCGTGTCGCGATCGATTTCGAGATCGTCCAGCAGACTGATGGCGAAGCGCCGGAAAATCTCGTTCTCACCCTCCAGCTGATATTCGGCGAATTCATCGTCCCCGATGAGAACCCTCCGTTGCAATTCCATGATGACGTGGATCCGATCAATTGCCGCCTCGAGTCCATCGACCAGGCGATCGTGAAGCTCGCGCGAGAAGCTGCTGTCGCAGCCGAAGCGGTTTGCCAGGACGACGAGTCGGAAACCGGCAAGCTTGGTGTAGAGCATGAGGTTCTGATCGGTTGTCATAATAGGATCTCCTTCATCTTGATGACGGAGATCGGCGCCTCTGTTGCAAAGAGGGGTCAAGGACCGCGGAACGCGGCTTGCAAGCGGCGGAACCGATTTTTCCAGAGCGCAGTGAAACGCAGCGGCGGAAAAATTGGGGGAGACCGCGCCGTCCTTGACGCCGGATTTGCTGGAGTAAAATAGGACGTCAGAGAGAAGAAGACCCGCGGACCCGAAGGGGCCGCGACCGCTTCCGGCGTGAGCCGGCGGGAGACGCATCGAGGATAGAACCCCTCGGCGATCATTCGCTCACATCATCCAACGAGAGCGGCGCGACCGGAGGGGTAGGTCGCTTGTGGGCTTGCGTGATCGAAGCGAATAGCCCCCGGCGACCATTGGCCGCCTCGCCCGAATCCAAATTCCCAACCTTCGATAATCATCATGAAAATGAATCGGTGCGGGTCGACTGATTCACAAGTGTCGTTGGACGCAAAAGCTGGAATAAGCGATTCTTCCGTCATGCTCGCTCAGCCCTATCAGCTCTATATCGAACGCACGGACGCGACCAAAAAATATGGCGCGCTTCTATGTGCTCGCGATCGAACCAACACTGTTCGGCACGCCTTCCCTGACGCGGCGATGGGGACGCATCGGAACGACCGGCCAGGCCATGGTGCATCACTTCGACAAGGAAGAGGATGCCGTTCATATGTTCCTCGATCTTCTCCGATCAAAACGGGCACGTGGTTATGGACCGAACACGAAAGCACGATGTGAACCCATGGCCTGGGCTTTCTGCGGAAACACTTCTGATCCTAGCCCGTGATCATTGGTGTCAAGCGCAGCTTCGGGTCGACGCGCCGGCCGATCCGGCGTGCCGACCCAGGCGGGATGGCAAACGCCGCCCTCAGAAGGGTGGCGCAGCATCGATGGTGCCCTCCTGTTCGGCGATCGCTACAGTCAGTTCGGCCTGAGCGATCTCCAGCTCCGCTTCGATCTGACGGCGCTCGGCGGGATCGGCGTTCCTGAGCTCGGCGCGCAGTTCTTCAACCTGAATTTCGAGTGCAATCGTCATCGTCGTCATCTCCTGAATGATGTGAAAGATGACGCCCCGGGTCGTGGGGGTCGGGCCGGGTCAAGGATCGCGTCAGCGACCGGCGGAGCCGGCGAGCGGAGGAACCGATTTTCTGACGGTGCCTTTCAGGGCGCCGGCTGAAAATTGGAGGGGCCGCGAAGTCCTTGAGGCGGCACGAGCCTCACGGCAGAATTGGATATCTGAGCAGACAGTCCTTGGTCTCGTGTGGCACGACAGTAGGAGTGAATGCGGGCTCGACGCCCGCGTTCACTCCCGATACCGCCCGTAACAAATCGCGAAACGGCGAAGGCGGCCCCGATCGCTCGGGGCCGCTCGAGTCGCTCTTCAGTTCGGGCTGTTCCAGAGGATGACTTTCTTGCCGGGATCACCGCCAGGAGCCTGGGCGACGTTGCCGAAGATCACGCCGATCTCAGGGGCCTCCAGCTTGACGGAGAGATATTCCTCGCCGGTCTGGCGGGCAATGCGGTTCCACGCCGCCCCGATTTCGAAGCCGGTCTTACGGTGGATGATGCGGTAGTCGGGTGCGTCGTCGCTCGCCTTGCTGGCGTTGGGGACGATGGCGATCGGGGCGTTGACCCGGATGGTGGCAAAGATGCCTTCAAGGCTGCCGTCGGTCTTCTGCGTCAGGGTTGCGATGGTGGTTGCCATTGGATGTCTCCTTCGGTTGCTCGGGACCATTCCCGACGGCGCCCGAAGAAGGGACCGAGCCGCAGGCGTCACCGGAGCGCCAGCGCAGGGGAACCCCTTGCGGGTTGACGCTGACGGCGGCCGGTCCCTTAGAAAGGCGACACAAGAGAACGGGAATGGTCCCGGATTGCGACCGGACGCGGGGACAACCATCACGATAGCCCTTGGCGGTTGTGAGGGACCCAGGAGCCTTGAAATTCCCGCCACCGTTCTGGGCAAGATCTCGCCGGTCCCGGCCACCACAAGCGGGAAGCACGTGCCAGCTGCGCAATCCTACACCGGCTCAGCGAAACCGCCGCAGCAATCGCATCGAGCCCGGGCCATGTGCAATACCGTGTGGAGCTGTCGCTCCGAGGTCGAATACCGGATTTCAAACGGCACGCCCGGCAGTGTCGGCTGGCGGAATCCCTTGCACTGCGATTGCCGCGATATTAACGCGAAATCAGGTGATGACCGGCGGCATCGCAGTCGGTTTGGAGCCTTTCTGAGATTTCCGATGTGGAGAACGAGAAAATGGGCCACGGCTGCTGCTCGGTCGCGAATATTTCGGTCCTGTCGCTGCTACGGGCCGAACGCGACCCTAGCCAGGGGAACAAACCTGACCGACCCGCTGAAGGCCCACCCGCCGCATGGTAAGGGTCGCCTCTCGGCAGGCCCGCGGGCGCGCGCCCACCCGAACGGCGGCCGCCAAGGAACCGGCCATCCTGCTAGGCCCGGGCCCTCACCTGCCCTTTCGCCACGATTATGCGACCAGAAAGACCAGAGCGTCTTCCGGGCCGAGTTGGGCCCTGAGATTGGCGATCAGCCGCTCCGGGCCGAGCCGGCGCAGATCCTCATTGAAGTCGCCGAGCTCCGGGGCGAGCACCAGCGGCAGGATCCCGAGCGTCTGGGCGCGGCGGCTTAATCCCGCGATTCCGTGGCGGCTGGTGGCATCGGCGTCAGCTGCGATGTAGAGGCGCCGGCAACCATCGGGCAGCCGGAAGGCGGCGAGATGATTGTCGGTCAGCGCCCGGCCATCGGCATGCCGGGCATCACATGTGCGAGCGACAGGATTGCTAGTCTGATCCTCGGCGCGACGGTGACTTTTCGCCGCGGAGCTGAGCGGAAATCGAACCTTTGATACGTGCTGGCGACAGCGCAGATTTTAGGTCAGATTTCGTAAGGCACTCGTATTTCGGGCAATTCGGGAGGGAAATCCTTTGTGTTTCGTGTAATCAGCAACATCGAGTGAACATTGGCCGTTGCCCAGATTATGGCATCGGGAAGCTTGATACGATGAAGTTGTCGCAGAGATACTGCTCGTTCGGCTATGGCGTCATCGACAGCGAGGACTGCAAAGCCCGCCAGGAAAGCGCGCGTTCCGATCGCAACCTCAGGCTTGGCACCGACGAGAACCTCCATCCAGGTGATGATGCTAATCGCCTTCTCGCGATATCTTGCCAGTTCGCCTCGCGCTTGCGGAACTGCGTTGAGATAGTCGATTAAGACATTGGTGTCGAACAGAGACTTTACCATTCGCTGCGCATGTTTTCCTGATAGGTCAAGCCATCGATCTGTCGATCGCCCCAGAGGCCGAACGCTTCTGCTTCAACATCGGCATTGTTCCTGGCCAGAAAGTCATTGATCGCCTTTCGGATCAGCGCTGCCCTAGACATTTTTTCCCGCTGTGCCAGCCGGTCCAGCGCTTTGACTTCTGGGTCGCCGATATCCACCAACGTTCTCATGAGATAACTCCGATATATGATATCGGCAGTATATATCATTGCTGATCGAAGGCTTCAATGGCGTACAAAGCCATTAATAAGTTACGAGGGCGCGGGGCTGCTGATTGACCCTTGCTGAGGCAACGTTGTCACCCGTCGCTAGCTAGGTGAAACCAGGGGTTGTTATCGACCCCGGGAACAAAGGGCTGAGTCTTTCCAGCGGCAATGGAGGCACAAGGCTGTTCGGATGAGCATGATGCTCGACTTTATGCCAGTGGGTTTCTCGTTCACACAAAACAGGGCGTTATTTCGGCAATCAGGAAGCCGCACGGTTGCTTCAATTTCACAAAGTGAGGTGGTCGGCAGACATTTTTTGGACTTTCTGACTACGAATGCCGAGGCGGCTGCCAAGCAGATGGAGCAGGCATTTTTCAAGGGCGCGTTAGCGAAGAATTGACTCAAGCCGAGATCTCGACGGCCGCAAGCGCGCGAGGCCATCGGCCGCTGGAGTTATCCTGTGTGAATGGCTGAGGAACAGACGGCTTACGCCGCCGCCTCCTCATTGAACTCCGGCTGTAAGTCATGCAGGTAATCGACGGCCCGCTGCGCATGAGCTGCCGCTGAAAAAATTGCCCGCTTATCGTTGCCGAGAACCTTGAGCCAGCCATCGAGATAGCTTGCGTGGTCGGGGCGTGGTTCAAGCTCCGGAACGATGCCAAGATCGGCGCAGAGAAAGCAACTGCCGAGTTCGGCAATGAGTTCCTCACGAGCGCGTTCGCTCCGATCTTTCGCATAGCGGCTGAGATCACGATCAAGCCTTCGGGGTGCCGCGGTCCAATGCGTCATCTCGTGGCTCAGGATGGCGACATAAGACGCGTCGTCGCGGAAGGCATCCAGGTGTGGCATTTGGATGTAATCACGGGCAGCAGCATAATAGGCGGCCGATCCTCCGTGCCGTATGAGTGCGCCGGTATTGGCAAAGAAGCGTCCGGCATCGCCGATGCGGCTCAGCGGATCCTGGACGGGCTCAATGCATCCGGCCCGCCCATCGAGACCGGTGATCTGATCGGTATTGAATACCGTGTAGGTTTTGAGGAACGGGATATCCCGCTCGATCTCCGCGCCTGTCTCCGTCGTCTCGGCGCGAATAAATGAGCTGGCGAAGACAACGGTTGTGCCGGTTTCGCCCTTGCGGACGGCAGCGCCGAGCTCCTTTGCCTGGCGAAACGTCATCCACGTCGATGACGCAAAGCCGCGGGCGATGGCTTCCGACCAGAGGAGCAGAACATTGATGCCGGTGTATGGTTGGCCGTTATGGCGCAGTGGCCGGCTGACCTCGGCTGTCGCATCTTTCGTCGTCCAGGGCCTGGTCCATGGCCGTACGCCCTGTTCGAGATCGGCAATGATCTTGGCGGTGATGCGGCTGTAAATATCGGATCGTTGATTGGATTGCTGCGTGCTCATATCTGAACCTCCGTTTGGAGGTCGCGGCTATCGCGACCTGCTACGTGGGCCGAAAGCCAGGCAGCAAGCGCTGCCTGCACCCGCAGGGCCGCAACGAAGTGGAGGACGGCGAAGCCGTTGCGAGCGGCGCGAGCCTGGCAGGACCAAAGCGGGGCAGGACGCAATGGCCGCACCGCTACCGCGAGGTCGTGAAGGAGGCAGAGCGGCAAATCCAAGCTGCATCTTGTCGCTCGCATCGCAGATGAACCGCATTGCAGATTGGCTACCTCTTCGTCCTCATGATGGCCGCGGGCGCGGCGACGCAACCAGTCCTCAGACAAGGGCGGAAACAGATTCGGCACGCCGGTAGAGGCTTGTCGGTGCCGTTCCGGAGGGTCCGTCCACCTCACGAAGCTTTTGGCCTAGCGCATGCCCCTCTGTGTTTCGGCGTGCAATTTTGGCTCTGACGCAGATTTGGTGCAATTCTCTCATGTCGCGCCAATCAGGCGGGCTTGAAGAAGATCAAGCTTTCCGCGTCCGTACATCTGGCGCTTTACCAGCTTGAGCTTGGTGATCTGCCCCTCGGTTTGTCCATTGGACCATGGTGAGACGATCGCTGCCCGGACTGCCTGTATGTCTTTCGCCACGCCGTTGCCAAAGGAGGAAACCAAACTGTTACGGGCGCGGTCGATCCACGGCGCGAGATGGTTTTCCGCCTTGCGCCGGATCATAACATGGAAGTCGGCGATGATATCGCGAGCCGTAACGAGCAAGGGAACACCACTTTCGATAGCGGCGATTGCGACGGTCTCGGATTTCGTCAGGTTGTCTCTGCTGGTTGTCAAAAGGCGGGCAATCGTTCGGGCGGAGGGAATGCGGGTCAACGAGTCCGCATCCGCCTTGTCGGCTCGCTTCCGTCGTGTGGCCCATTCACTCACGACCCGGCGCGAACCACGAAAGCCCTGTGTTCTCAAACGCCGCCATAGCTCAGTGCCGTTCCTCTCGCCGGCAGCCCATTGCAAGTCGAGCCATTCGAGATAGGGCTCCAACGAGCTTTCTCTGGACCGAAAGACATCGTTTCGTTGCCCTCTCAGGACTTGGCGGACCAAGCCGCGACTATGACCGGTACGGCGCACGATTTCCTTGATCGTGACACCATCCTTCGCCAGCGCAATGACGGCCGCGTTCGTCTGTTCGCGCCGGAGATAGCCTTCGTATTGAAGGCGTTCGGCTGCGGTCAGCAGCTTGGGATTGATGCGCGTTGCTCCGAGTGTCTTGCGGATTTGCCGCATCGATTTGCGGACAGCGTCCAGGAACGCACGGCTGGCATTCTCCATCAAATGCCATCGATCAGCGACCTGCAACGCATCCGGCAGCGCCTTTGCCGCCGCGAGCCCGTAAGCACCGCCACGGTCGCGGGCAATGATTTGGACTTGGAGGTTCTGCCCCAGCCAAGCTTCCGCCGTCGCCGGCTCACGATCCGGCAACAGACAAACCGGCCGCCGACGTTCTAGGTCACACACGATCGTGCCGTAGCGATGATTGCGCCGCCAGGCCCAGTCGTCGATGCCAATCACCGAGGGCGGGGTCGACGTTGGTAGTCCTTGCCTGCGGATGACGCGCAGCAAAGTGTCGTTGCTGACGGGAAGCATCAGCCGCTGGGCAAAACGCGCCGCCGGGCGTCCCCCAAGCGCAAGCGCTAAATGGTGGACGACATGCTCAAGACGCCCAGTTCGTCTGGCATAGGGCGGCAGCACGTCGCCAAACCGCTCGGCAAATATCTGCCTCCCGCAGAGCACGGCATCACAAGCGAACCTTCGTGTCTGCACGAGCAGCCTGACGCGTCTCCCAGAGAGGGGAAGGTCCGCTACTTGGCGGCAATAGCGACTTCGAACCGTTTGCGACATCCGTCCGCATGCCGGACAAGCCGCGGTAGCGCTGGCTCGGGAAAGCAAGATGCAGGTTTCATCGTCAATGTGGGTAATGCGTTCGACGATGAAGCCTGCCGGTACCAAATCAGAGGGGCGAAACTTAGTGCTCATCATGCTGATTCCTTTGTGGAAACCAGCAAGGCAGCATCGTTACAACTGCATCAAAACTGAGTCAGAGCCAAATTTTGACCCCTTTGGCGGGGTAATCGGCATCCAATTTGACCCACTCAGATTTCATCTGACCATCCGGCTTTTAGCGGCGGATGGCCGGGAGTTGAAGCGAGTGGATACGATTGCGCGTGTTCGACAGGCCTTCCATCTGCAGAGCTTTGTCGGTGAAGAAGATCGTCCGGGAACTCCATTTGTCGCGCAATACGGTTCGCAAGATACTGCGCTCCGACGAGACCGATTTTACCTATGAACGAGAGCGGCAACCGCCGCCGAGGATCGGAGCGTGGAAGACCGAGATCGAGCAGTTTCTCACAGCCAACGAGGGCAAGCCGTCGCGTGAACGGCTGACGCTGATCCGGATCTACGAGGAAGTCTGGGCACTCGGGTACGATACCAGTTATGACGCGATCCGGCGATATGCCAAGACTTGGGCGAAGAGCCGGGGAGCCGTGGCGGCGGAAGCCTATGTGCCGCTCTACTACGCGCCAGGTGAAGCTTAGCAGTTCGACTTGCATCTGGCGAGAAACACCGGAAGTTGGCCAAGCTTTCACCATGCTGACGATGGAGCCCGGACCCGACATCGCTCCCTACCATGACCGGCAGATTGTTATCCTCGAGCGGAATGCCTGGGCCGATTGGCTCGATCCGACCGTCTCCGCGAAGTCTCTGATCAGTCCGCTTCCGGCGGGGACGCTGGCGGTGGAGCAGGTCGGTTAGCGCCCTCTTGCAGCGACTCGTCGAAGGGACGTGCCAGAACAAGACTTCTTGGGCGGAGCACGTCTGCGGTGAAAGGGAGTCGGACTATTCACGCAGCTGTGCTCAGAAATGGTGGCATAAAGGACGTCCGGAAGCCGGAGTTTGGAAAGCCACCGGCGCTCGGCGCGAAGGAGGCTTTGGAGGACATTGCCAAACTCGGAGAAGCTGGCACATCAGTCACCTCTCAGACAACGCCAAGTCGTTGGAGCATCGTCCGAAGCTGCAGATTTTCCTCGCGGAGTCGCTTTATCAGCAATGCCTTGAGACGCCGGTTTTCCGCATCAAGCGCAGCCAGTTCATCAACGGGGGCTTCGACGGAAGCGGCGAAAGATCTTTTGCGGCGGTCGCCGCTTACGCTATCAGGATGATTTCCCGAGCGGCTCTCGCCGATTCGCTTCGCTGCTTTTCGAGCCGGCCTCCTGGCCGACTGTCTGTTCGATCGGGCGATGGAGCGGACGTGATCGTGATGGCTTTGCGATGGATCGATTGGCATCGGTTCGACCAAAGAAGCGGCGAACGGAGATTGGTTGCTGGCGTCATCGCTCTGGTCGAGCTGATTTGCTGGCTCTCGGTACTGGGCCATTTCGTTGGGTTCGCCGACAGCGTCCAGTTTGTGCTTGGGTTCGAACAAGTGCGGCGCTTCCGTCTCTGCCTGACGGATGAAAGCCTTGATATCGGTGTTTCCCCAGATCGAATTTGCCTGGGTTGTCAATCGCCGGCGACCCGACTTGAGTTCGACGACGAAGTTTCGCTGTGATGTTTTCATATTTACATTAGACCTTTAGATTCCGTGCCAAGCTCAATTGACGTCGAACCGTTTCAGCATCGTCTTGAGCTGGGCGTTTTGCAGCTGGAGCTTCCGGGCGAGCTCTCTTTTCAGTTTTTTGATGTCCTCATCAAGGCTTGCCACATCGTCGAAGAACGCGTCGCGCCCAGACGACCGAGGCACGCCTTGACCTTCATGTGTCACGACACCGGCCCGCGCGCCAGTGTTAGCCTGGGCTCCCATCCTCCGCTCACCGCGGCTGTGCGGAGACCTTGTCCGAGACTTCGAATTCGCCTCGGGCGAATCATCGGCGCTTTCAACTGAACGACGCGCTTCGCTTGGTGAGAGTGTCAAAGCCTCGTCACCAACGACCGGCGGTGCCAATGCCTGCGCTGCATCGCGATCGCCTTTAATGTCGTCCGATGCCGATGCCACTCTCTCGACCAGAACAGCCTCGTTGTATTCCGCTGGGGCGTAGTCTTCAGTCGAAGGAGATGCCGGCGTCTGGTCCGCCTGATAATCGAGAGCGGGATTCGTATCATGCCCGATGGAACTCTCGAGCCCTTTTGCCGCTCGACGCCGCGACGTCAAATCGACGAGGAATTTCCACGGTGTTTTCATCGGCATTTCACCTCGATCAAGCCGGGCTGCGATGCAGCGTAGCGCCCTGTTCCCCACTCGCAAGTCGGCCGGGCACGACGAGGGCGCCCGGCGACCGTTTTTTCTGCAGAAGAGACGGTGGCTGAGGCCGCGTTGGCGGCCGACTTAAATGCTTGAGTGCTGATCAATCAAGCCCGAGCCGTTTGCGCAGGTCGGTATTTTCCTGGCGCAGCTTCTCCGCGAGCAATTTGCGCAAGCGCTTGTTCTCTTCTTCAAGCTGAAGCAGATCTTCCAGCTCATCAGTCACGGGCGCGGATGCCTTCGCCGTTTGCCCGGCAGGCTTCGCGATCTTATTTCTTCCTCTCCCTTTGAGGGTGCCCTTGCCATCGGATGGTTTTGCCTCGATCGACCTCGGTTTTCTTCCCCTGCCCCGCCCAGCAGGTTTTGCCGCGCCTGCCGCCGGCGACGGTTCGGTTACCGCCTCCGTCGCGGCAGCAGCCGGTTCGGCAGCTTGCTTTTGGCGACGCGGCGCACGCTTCTTCTTAACGTCCGTTTTTATCGGCGCATTCGTTTCCGCGACGCCGGCAGCGGCGCCGGTATTATTCTCTTCAGCCATCAGTCATCTCCTTCATAGCCAAGTCTCTTTTCGACTGAGTGAAAGACAGAGTCAACAAAAGCGCTGCGGCATCGCCAGCCTATCATTTTGAACTCGATAGCGTCTGACTTGACCGCCTTCGCCCTAACGCTTTTGGCTAGCTTTTCGCGGGTCGTGCATGCGTTCTACTATGCTGGCGGGAAATCTGGAGAGGGGCATGCGCTATCGCCAAAGGTCGGTGCTGTTCGCAGCGCCGGGGCTGATCATCGGAGCTGCCGCAGTAGGCGCGTCGGACGGCATAACGGTTGCAGACTTCGCTAAGCCAGAACTGCTGATCGCAGCGCTGTTTGTCGGCCTCGTCACCGGCATGGCCGTTGAGCAGCTCCTACAAACGACGAGAAAACAGGCGCGGCTGGAGAGAAACAGGTCGCATCCCGAGAAGAAGCGCAGCAATGAGCGCATCCTGTTGCGACCTTGGCGTCCGGTGCCAGCTCCGCAGTTATTGAAACCGGTCGACCCCGTGGATCAACTGCGTATCGTGATGCGCTCGAACTTCACCATTCAGCCGTTGCTGAACAAGAGCGAAGCCCGCGTGTTTCGTGAGCTCGACAGCATCGTGATCGGCTGCAATTCCTCTTGGCAGGTCATGGCGCAGGTTTCGCTGGGCGAGATCCTCCGGAGCACCGATGCGGACGCCTACAGTTGCATCAACTCGAAGCGGGTCGACTTGCTGCTCGTCGACAGCAATTGCCGACCGCGGCATGTCATCGAGTACCAGGGCGAAGGACACCATCAAGGCGCCGCGGCCGCACGCGATGCGGTAAAGAAGGAGGCGCTGCGACGCGCCGGGATCGGCTACCACGAGGTGGTGGCTGGCCATACCACCCCATCGGAACTCAGGCGATTGGTCGAAAAGCTGGTGGACAAACCGATTGCCAGCTAACGCGCTCCAGTTACTCATCCCGGCACGGACGAGCCGTCTCCATTGGAGGAAACCAAGACCTCGTCTTGAAGGCGTGCCTCGAGTAGTTATTTATCAAAAAAGCGTCTCATTAGAACGATAAGGCAAACCACGCCTGAAACGAGCCAAACAGATCCGATAGTATTCAACCAATAAAACACTGTAAAAATGGTGTCGGATCCAAATATAAATTCGAAAGCGACGCATTTTGCTCCGGTGCAGCGTAGGGATATATTTGCCACCAAATAGTCACCAATCAACAAGGCTGGAGCTGAGAGTAAAGTTATTGCGACCAGCGTTGTTCGGGACGCTCCGCCATCCAGCAGAACCGGCCCGGGATGGACCGCCGCATTGCTGATCGCTATTCTCATAAGGAGAAAGAAAAACACTGTGGCCGAGAGCTGAGACGCAACGAAATTCTGGGTGGATACAGTTCCATTCAGGTAAAAGATAAAAGATGCAAAAAATATACTTATCATCAGTGGTGAATATATAACCCCCTTCTCGGTTAAATTTCTTCCTCCTGATGGATTTTACACAAATATAAATTCCAATTATAGTTACAAAAATCGGATAATACCCAATTCTCAAGCGCATATCACTCACCGGCGCCACCTTTCTTCTGGTCTTATTACCTAAAAGATCAGGCTTGCCATAGGTTTTTCTCTTGAGAAGATTAGCTACCAAATCACAGTCTATTAATCAAGCGCTGGTTGCAAATAATACGCTGTCGTCCTTTACTAATGCATGATGAATATGGCGACAAAAAACCCATCGGTTCTAAATTTCGATGTCTAAGGCACTTCTAAAATTTCGCTAGCGGCATGCAAATGGGCTTTAATAAGTAACTAATGATATTAAGATCTAACATCTGTCTTCTACAGAGTCTTCGGGCGCGGATAATCAGCTTGAACCGCGCCGGATTGCCGGAGGCTCCAACTTCTGAGAAAGTGGCAAGACAATGGACAAATTTTCACCTGAAGTCCGCGCCCGGGCGGTGCGGATGGTTTTGAATCACGAAGGCGAACATTGCTCGCGGTGGGCAGCGGTTTCATCGATCGCCGCCAAGATCGGCTGCACGGCGTAGACCCTCAATGAATGAGTGAAGAAGGCCGAAGTGGACGAGGCTCCAGGGCCGGACTTCCAAGCGACGTCGCCGAGAAGATGAAGGAAGGAAGCGTCGGCGACAGCTACGACAACCAAGGCCGAGGTCATTCATCGGCGCGGACCGTGGCGGAGCTTCGAAGCAGTTGAATTCGCCACCGTGGTATGGGTCGATTGGTTCGTGGCTCGCACGCCATCTCCGCACCGCGGCTTGAGAGGCAGGAGCTGTGTGGATGTGGGCAGCACGTCGCGGGCATCTCGAGCTCGTCGGGCAGGCTCCCTCGGCGCTCTCCATTTGTTCAAGCGGGACGTTCACTACATCGTCGTCGATGGCAAAATGCAGATCGTTGACGAAATATTCGTTAAATGATTTCGCTGAACAGGTGGGCCTGCAAATCGCCGGGTGGGCGATTATCCGCTCCAGAGACAAGAGAGGGGCACAGCAGCAAGTCTGTCTCCGAACGGCAGAACCTTGTCACCGTCGTAGAGCACCCAGCCCGCTTTGAAGGCGGCTCCAGTTGCGGCTGCGACTTTTCTCAGCCCCTTGAAGTCGGCCGGTGTCACGGTTGCCGACGCCTTGATTTCAAATCCCGCAATGCTGCCCGTTTCGTCTTCGAGAATGACATCGACTTCGTCCTGATCCTTGTCGCGGTAGTGGTGAATATTTGTTTGAACATCGCTCCAAGTCGAGAGCCTGAGGATCTCGTTCGCGGCAAAGGTCTCAAGTATCGGCCCGAAGAGCGAGCGCTCTCCTCTGATCCGATCTGCCGTGATCCCAATCAACGCCGCCAAAAGCCCGCTGTCGAGAAACAAGAGCTTCGGGGTCTTTACAAGGCGGTTAAGAGGATTACGGAACCAAGGCTCTATACGCCGGACGAGAAACAACTGCTCAAACAGGCCTATATAACGGCGAGCGGTTTTGTCATCGAGACCAACTTGGCCAGCCAATTGTGTGAAGTTGAGCAATTGTCCGGAATGATGGGCAAGTCCACGCATCAGTTGTGGCATCTGATCCAGGCGCTCGACATCAGCAATATCGCGCACATCCCGTTCGACTATAGCGCGGATGTAGTCTCGGGCCCAGGCGGAACGGCGCTTCGGGTCTGAGCGGGCAAGCATTTCAGGGTAGCCGCCAACCAGGCAGCGCTCGATCAATGCGTCTCCGGTCAACGGCTGTGATGGGGTGGTTGCCTGGCCTGCGAATGCAGTATCCAGAAAATTTGATGTGGCGTTTCGGATTTCCGACTGGGCAAGTGGAAGCAAGGTAACGACTTCCATTCTGCCCGCAAGGCTGTCCGATACCGCGGGCAAAGCAAGGATATTCGCCGAGCCAGTTAATAGAAATCGACCCGGCCGGCGATTATCGTCGACTGCCACTTTGATCGCGCGCAGGATCTCGGGAGCCCGCTGAACCTCGTCGAGAGTCGCGGTGTCAATCTGGCGGATAAATCCGACAGGATCTGTCCTGGCGGACAACAAGGTTGTCTCGTCGTCGAAGGTAAAGTACGGTCGACCTGACTGCAGCAGCGTTCGTGCCAAGGTCGTTTTGCCACATTGGCGCGGTCCGTTAATCAACACCACCGGGGTGTCCTTCAAGGCGATTCGGATCCGGTCGGCAGCACCCCTGGGATAGAGCATTCCGGCCTGTCCTCCAGTCAATTGAATCCTCCGGGGGCCAAAATAGCCTATCTCCTCCGTCCGATTCGGAGCTTATTCTCGTCTAATTCGGATTTCAAGCTCGTCCGTTTCGGATTTAATGCGGCCGGCTATCTCGGATTTAAGCATCATGTATGGCAAATAATCCTGCCTTCTCCGATAGTCGACGCTTTGCCTGCGCGTCGCACCTCGCTGGTGGACAAGCCGCCTGTGATTGCGGATGCGTGCTGCTATGAGACGCAGAACTGAGATTGCCGATCGAGTCGTCGCGCGGGGTGGGCGCAAGGCTTCGCGCTTAATGCCGATCCGGGATTTACACCCGCCTTGTCGAACTCTGGGTGGATGGTGCCATCGAGGCGACCGGGATGCGTCGTCTGTTCCCTTCGTAAGCAGCCTCCTGCCCCATCACCTTCTCGCCGCAAACGCATCAATGTGTTCAATCGGCGGCTTCGAACAGGCTTGTATTGCGGCAGACACAGCTGCCTGCGTATCGGACTGCGGCTCCTCAGCACGGTGATCGTGCTCGCGATAAATCCGTAGAAATTTCTTTGAGGGCGGCCGAGCATCTCGCGCTGCTTCTGCTCATCTTTCCTGCATTGCTTCTGAACCGATCTCGGCGAGCGGCGAATAGAGATATTCGAGGATACGCCGGCTGCCGGTCTTAACCTCGACGGTGACGGACATGCCGGGCGAGAGGGGGACGCGCGTTCCGTCGATGTCAATGCTTGTCTCGTCCGGTTTGATGACGACAGGGAAAACAAGGTTCTGGACGCGTTGGGCATTACCGATCGGGATCAGGCTCTGCAGCTCCTTGGCGGGCTGGCCTTCGAGCTGCTGCGCATCCGGTTCGGGAATAGCGTCGGTCGCGATACGAGTGACAGTCCCGTTCAGAATGCCATAGCGGGTGAAGGGGAACGCTTCGACCTTGATGGCGGCGTGCTGTCCCGGCGAGACGAAGCCGATATCGCGGTTCGGCAGATAAGCCTCGATCTCAAGAGATGAATCGTCCGGCACGATCCGCATCAGCTCGGCGCCTGATGTCACCACCTGGCCGATGGTGGTGATGGCCGAGGTCTGGACGATGCCCCGGATCGGGCTCTTGATTGTCATCGAGTCGAGCCGCTTCGCAGCCTTAACCATTTGCTGCTCCCTCTCGTCGATCTCCCGCGATGCCTGCGCCTGCTTCTGAGCATTATCGGCCACGAAGGTCTTGAGTGTTTTCAGGCCTTCGCTGGTCGCTGCGAGGATCGCCATCTCCGCCTCTGCTTGCTGACCGACCTGCTCGGCGAGATTTGCCTCTTCCTTCTGCTTGACCTCGACGGCATCGATGACACCCGATCTCGGGCCGGCACTGAGATCGACGAGGTTGGAACGCATGGCCACACGATCTGCAAGGGTCGCCACCAGCGCCTGCTGGGCAGCAACCATCTCGCTGTATCGCTTCACGGCAGCGACTTGCTGGCTGCGCTGGGCCGCGAGACTGTCGAGCGCCGAGGCAAGCTGCTCAAGATCGGAATGGTAGAGGAGCGTTTCGCGTGTTCGGATTTCTGCTGGGATCGATGCGTCGAACTCAGGAGCAATCTCGATCCTTCTTGTATTGCTCCAGAGGTCACCACGCTGCCAAGCCTCTACCTGCGCCAATGCCGCGCCGCGACGGGTAACCTCGGCGCGTAGTGCAGAGAGGCTGGCTGTCAGCGCGGCGACTTCGGCCCGCGCTTCCGTCGGGTCCAGCTCGACGAGAATATCTCCAGCTTCCACCTTGACGCCGTTCGAGACCGGCACCGCGATCGTCTTGCCGACTTCGATCGACTGGATCACCTTGACGCGTCCGGTCGGCTGGATCTTTCCCTGCGCCGTTGCGACGATGTCGAATCTGCCGACATAGCTCCAAATCAGCGCGCCGGTGGTGAAGAGGCAGATGAACCAGATGAGTGCCGTGCGGATCGGCGACGCCGGCGTCTCCAGGATTTCGAGCGCGGCAGGCAGGAACTCGTTGTCGACCTGCAATCGCTTCTGAGGCTTGGGCGGAAGCCGCGGAGGCTGAACGTTCTGGTTCATTGAACAGGCCCCGTCTGCAACTGCCAGAGATGAGCATAAAGGCCGTTAGGGCGGGCGAGCAACGTCTCGTGCGTTCCCTCTTCGACGATGCGTCCGTCCTTCATGCCGATGATGCGGTTGCAGTGCCTGACCGTCGCCAGGCGATGGGCGATGATGATGACGGTGCGGCCGCGGACGATCTCGCGCATATTGCCGAGGATGATGCGCTCGCTTTCATAGTCGAGCGCGCTCGTCGCTTCATCGAGGATGAGGATCGGCGGATTGGTGGCGAGCGCACGTGCAATCGCAAGGCGTTGCCGCTGCCCGCCGGACAGATTGGCGCCGCGCTCCTCGATCAGCGTGTCATAGCCGCGCGGCAGCTTGGCGATGAACTCGTCGGCGCCTGACAGGCGTGCCATCTGGATGGCGGCGGCACGCGACATCGCCGGATTGACCATGCAGATATTGTCGTGGATCGTCCGGTTGAACAGCATGTTCTCCTGAAGCACGACGCCTATATTTGCCCGCAGCCATGCCGGATCGACCTGGGCGATATCCTGGCCGTCAACGAAGACCTGGCCGCTGTTTGGGATATAGAAGCGCTGCACCAGCTTGGTCAGCGTCGACTTGCCGGAGCCGGAGGGGCCGACGATGCCGATGACCTCGCCCGGCCGGATGGAAAAGCTGATGTCCTTCAGAACATCCTGGCCATCCGGGGAATAACGAAAGTTCACCGATTTGAATCCAATCGCACCCTTCGGCGGCGGCAGGCTGACGGCGACGCTCGGGCGCGGCTCCTGCGGGGCGTTCAGAATGTCCGAGAGCCTGGCGACAGAGACCTGCACCTGCTGGAAATCCTGCCAGAGCTGCGACAGGCGCAGTATCGGCTGGGAGACCTGACCGGCGATCATGTTGAAGGCAACCAGTGCGCCGACGGTCAGCTCTCCGTCGATCACCGCCTGTGCGCCGAAGAGAAGCAAGGCGGCCGAGGTAATCTTGTTGACGTATTGGATGGCGTTCTGGCCCTTCGCCGCCAGCATGGTCGCCAGAAAGGACGATCGAACATAGGCAGCCAGCCGCTCCTCCCACTGCGAGGAAACCACCGGCTCGACCGCCGAGGCCTTCAGCGTCTGGATGCCGACGACGGTTTCGACGAGCAGTTGCTGGCTGAAGGCGCCGCGTTCGAACTTCTCGTCGATCCGTTCCTTGAGGAAGGGCCGGATGAGAAAGCCGATCGCCATATAGAAAGGAATGGAAGCGACGACGATCCAGGCGAGCGTCGAAGAATAGGAAAACAGCACGAAGATGAAGACGATGGTGAAGATCAGATCCAGACCTGAAAACAGGCCCTGGCCAGTCAGGAAATTGCGGATGGTTTCCAGCTCGCGGATTCTCGCGACCGTCTGGCCGGTGGCGCGGGTTTCGAAATAGCTGAGCGGCAGGTTCAAAAGATGACGGAACAGCCGCCGGCCGAGTTCGACGTCGATGCGATTCGTCGTGTGCGACAGAGCATAGGTCCTCAAATATTGCAGGATGACATCGAAAAGTCCGACAGCAGCAAGGCCGATGACGAGCACGATCAGCGTCGAATAGCTGCGATGCGCCAGCACCTTGTCGACGACCACCTGGAAGAACAGCGGGGTCACGAGTGCGAAGATCTGGATGACGAGTGAGGCGATCAGCACGTGGCCGAAGGCGCGCCGATAGCGCCAGATCGCCGGCAAGAACCAGCGGAAGCCGAAATTCTGTTGTGCGGCGCCGGGACCGGCAAAGCGGCGCTGGACGAGGATGAACTCCCCTGAGGTCAGCGCCAGCAGTTCGTCCGCCTCGACATTGCGGGCGGAGAAGTCGATGGGATTGATCAGGCGGTATCGCCCTTCAGCGGCGACGCCGGCGAACACCGCGAAAGTGCCGTCCTTCAACGAAGCAAGTGCTGGCGCCGGAAGGGTCGTCAGCCGTTTGGTCTTGTCCGCCCGAATCGTCCGCGCCTTCAGGCCCACGATTTTTGCCGCGCGCAGGAGATCGTCCGCCGCCGCCGGCCTGGTCAGGGCGAGCTCACGGCTCAGCGTATCGGGACGAGATGCGATCCGGAAATAGCCTGCAACAGCAGATATCGCTGACAACCCGCTGTCGGCGATTGCGGCTTCAGGTAATGGCGAGGAGTCGTCACCGATCTCTTCCGTGGCGTCGGGCTCGGACGCTGTCTGGATATTGGTCATGGCGTGGAATCAAACAATAGAGGTCATGCCGGCGCTATAAAGCGCCGGCATGAGGATAGGAGTCTTGTTAAGCGACATTGGCCGCCTGCGTCGACTTCGAGACTAGGACGGCGTCACCGACCAGATATTGGTTTCCATCAACGGTCTGATAGGAGCCGGTGCCTGTGATGATAGATCCGTCGGCAAACGACTGCATCGCGTCACGGTTCGGTATCAGATTGATCAACCGTATGCCAGCATCCGTCATCGTCTGCAGTTCACCGGCGTCGCTGACACCATTCTGGTTGAGATCGCGCCATACCCGGAATTCGCTCCAACGGTCGTCGTTCAGATCAAGGACGTTGTCGTGGTTCGTATCGAACGCGAACCGGAGGCCATCGAGGTCGGTCGCCGACTCACTGTCCCAGAGACTGAACGCCAGTTCTCGGGCTTGGTCGATCTTACCATCGGGGCCTGCAGACCCGTTGGCACCAAGGTCGATCGCCAGAAAGCCGTCTTGCGGTCCAACCCAAGCCGTTTCTTCCGCTACACCGTCGCCATTCCAGTCAAAACCTACCGACGAGCCGAGTGAGTCAAGAGGACGAAGATCGATGTGGCCGTCGCCATTCAGATCCAGAAGGACCGGTGGGTTATAGATTTCGATGACGCGCCCTTGGGCGTCATACCGTTTCCACCAATCCAATGCGCCCCCGCGGTCGGAATGATACTCGTATTCGATGCGGGTGCCGTCATCGAAATAGGTATCACCGCTGGTTCGGACTCCGTTCCTGTCAAAGCGGATGATGTCTCTGGTCCATGATTGGTTATTCAGATAGTCAAAATACTCGTACATCCACTTCTGCGTCTCGTCCATCCGCGTGTAGATTTGCATAAGCTTGTTTGATGCCGAGTATGAACTGATCTGGTACAGCCAATTGGAAGAGTTACTGACGTCATTCGTTCTTTTGTCCGTTTGACCACTATCGAATTTCGTTTCTTCGTAAGTCGTCTGTCCGGCGCTATTCTGAATCACCAGACGGGATGTCCAGTTTGCATTCGCCCGGTCCCACGCTTCATAGCGTTTGTCGCCGTTATCGTAATAGGTATTCTTTGCTGTCAGTTCACCCTTGGCATTGTAGGAATAGTCGATGCGAGACCAATTCACGGCATTGGCGGGATCGTAGCTGGTGACATAGCGCGTGCTGTCATCGTTGGTTTGATCTACTCCGACCAGCCTATTCGCGGTGTCATAGGTTTGCTTGATGGTCGACCATGACAGGTTGCCCGCGACGTCAGTGGCGGTCTTCGTGCCATCGTCAGCGGTCTCAAGCTTGTAAGTCAACTGCCCCGCCGCATTGTAGTTCTGTTGAATCTGTGACCATGAGGCAGCATTCGATGGATCGAAAGCAATCTCGATCCGCGATCCGTCGTCATTGATGTGTTTTTCGAGGATCTTATTGCCGGCGGCGTCGTATTGCTGCTCAATCCTCGCCGATGTGCTGGCATTCAGCGGGTCGTAAAATGTGACGGTGGTCAGCAGGCCGGCCTTATTGGCATTTGCGACACTCAGCGTCTGTCCTGTCGGTCCGTCATAGGTCGTTGTCACAGAGCTTCCGTCGGCTGCGACAATAGTCTCAGAGGTCTTGCGGCCGAGCGCGTCCGTAGTGAGGCTGGAGGACAGCGAGCCGAACGCGGTGACCTGCACGACGGTCGTCTGCGTTAAGGCGCCGCTGGCGTTGAGATCGACCTTTGTCAGGGTGATCGAGCCATCGGCATGCGTTACAGCCGTCTCAGTATGATCGATAGTGCCATTGTTGCCGACATCCTTCGACAGCGTGGTCATGAGCCCATCCGCACTGGTTGCGATCGTGCCCTTGGCCGTGACCGTTCCGCTGGGGTTGCTCTCCGTCACTGCCGTGACAATGGAGCCGTCGACTTGGATGGTCGACTGCATGACGGTCTCGTAGACTCCGTTGCCATCGTAGTCGTATTTGGCAATCTTGGTACGGCCATCTGCCGATGTGGTCGTCTCGATCTTGGCGGCGATTGCCTGGCTCCAATAGACGCCTCCCGGCGTTAGGTTCGAAACCAACCGCGCCGTGGCATTGTTGGTGACAACGGAGACAGACGCGCCTGTGGAATCGACGGTGATGTTTTCAATCTGATCGGGCGTACCGTCGCCGTTGATATCCTTCGACGTTGTTTTCACCCTCCCATCAGCAGATGTCTGGATCGTTGTCGTTGCAGCCAGCGTGCCGCCTGGCAGTTCGGTATCCGACATGACAGTGGTGCTGCTTCCGTCGGCATTAGCGTTAAAGTGCGTCACCCGCTCACGATCGATGATTCCGTCGCCATCGAGATCCCATGTGGTTGTGGTCAGGCGGCCGTCGGCGGATACAACGACGGTCGACTTATCCTTGACCGTTCCATCGGTCTTGAAGTTGGTGGTGACGGATGTCTGGATACCGGAATTGGCAGTAACGGTCTCCTGACGCTGGTCGACGATGCCGTCACCATTGCCATCACGGTCGATCGTGACGGTCAGCTTGTCGGCGCTAGTAAGCGTCACGATCTTGCCGATCAGGGTTCCGCCGCTATCCTTGGTCTCGACCACCTCCCGAACCGCGCCGTCCGCCAGTATTGTCGTCGTGTCGGTGACCGTCTGGTTGGTGAAGCCCGGCCGCTCTTCACTGGATGCAATGATCAGGCCGTTGGCGCTGATCGTGGTGATAGTCCGAGAGATCAGCGAACCATCTGCCTTCTTGCTTTCCACTGTCCTTGTCTTCGTGCCATTTCCATTCAAGACCGTCACATCGGTCGCCGTCTGGCTGTAGGTGCCGGCACCGGTCGGATCGATCTGAGTGGTGACGGACAGGCCGTTGGCGCTGGTGGTGACGAGAGTCCGGCTGGTCAGCGTCGTCCCGGAAAGATTGCTGATCGTCTGCGTCTTCGACCCATTGGCATTGAGGACGGTCACGTCGGTGCGGCTCTTGTCGAAGGTGGTGCCGCCGCCGGTGCCGGCAGTGTCCCATTTGGTGGTAACGGTCAGGCCATCCGCAGACACCTCTGTCAGCGTGATGCTCTTTGTGACACCGGCAACGATGTCCTTCGTGGTCGTCGTGGTGCTGCCATTCGCTTTCAGAACAATCGTTTTGGTCGTCTTCTTATCGACGGTGCCGTCGCCATTGCTGTCGTATTCAACAGTCTGCGTCAGGCCGTCAGCAGAGGTCGTGATCGTCTTCGAATCCTTTAGCGCCGCATTTGCGCCGAAGTCACTGAGCGTCTGGATGGTCGAGCCGTTCGTTTGCTTTGCTGTGACCGATTTTTTGTCGACGATGTTATCGCCATCGACATCAGTAGTGATCGTCGTCGTGAGACCGTGAGCCCCGATCGTAGCAACGGTCTGGCTTTCCAGCATCCCATCGGCCTTGAAGTAGGAAACAGTTTCCGTCGTGCCGCCATCGGCGTTGAGGACGGCGACATCACTCATAGACCGAACCGTCGTATCGCTGGCATCGGCCCAGCTCGTCGTCTTACTCCACCCGCTCGCACTGACACTGGAGGTCGTGCGGGAGACCAGGGCATCGCCGATGCCCTTCTTCGAGATCGTCTCAGTGCGACTGCCGTCGGCGTTCAGCACCGTTACATCGGTGGTGACGAGTTCGAAGATGCCGTTGCCGTCGAGGTCGGAACTAACGGACTTCGACAACCCGTCATCCGAAACGATAGCGACGGCCTGGCTCTCGAGCGTGCCGGAGGCAGCATACTGCTTGACCTCGTCCTTACGCGTTCCGGCATTGTCGATGATGATCGTCTCCAGAAAGTCCACAACGGCGTCGGCATCATCTTGGAGCTAATCGTGGTAGTCTTCTTGTCGGCGCTGACCGTGGTGATCTTCTGCGAGAGCAGCGTAGTGTTGGCGTCGGCCGCCCTGACCGTTTCGGTGGTGGTGACCGATCCGAGGGGATCGAGTGGTGTTTTCTTCCACGACAAGGTCTGATTGATCGTGCCGTTGCCATCCAGATCGTAGTCGGTCGATCCGGACAGGCCATTGAGGTTGGTCGTAACCTTGGTTGATCCTATGAGCGACGTTCCCCGGTAGTTCGATACGGTCTGGAACTGCAGCCCATAGGTGTCGAATGTCGTCACATCGGTCGTCTTGGCATCAACCACCTCGTCGGCGTTGAAGTACTCGCTCGTCGTGATCGACATGCCGTTGCCGCTGGTGACGACCATTTTCTTGTTGAGACGCGTGGCATCGCTGCTTGTCAGAGAGATAGTCTGCGTTTTGCTGCCATCGGCATTCAGTACGGTCGTGTCGCTTGTGATCCTGTCGCCGACGCCATCGTGATTCAAATCCGCCGACACGGCCTTCGTCAGGCCATTGCCACTGATATCAGTGATCGTCGTGCTGATCGTCGATGCATCGGCAGCATATTGCCGCTCCCAAATGTTGACATTTCCGCTGGCGGAAACTGACTCTACCCGGCGCGTATCTGTCCTGCCGTCGCCATCCGCATCCGTCACGATCGTGGTATTTCGCCGATCGGCACTGACATCGGTGACGATCTGGGTCTTCAGCGTTCCGTCGGCGCTCGTGCTTCGCACCGTTTCGGTACGCTTGCCGGTGCTGTCGAGAACGACAACGCTTTTCGTTGTGTCTTCGAAGACGCCGTCGCCGTTGGCGTCCGTTTTGACCGTCTGTGTCAAGCTGTTTGATGACGTAGTTGTAACAGTCTTCCCGATCAGCGTGCCGTTGGTGCTGGTCGACGTCACGGTTTCCGTGCGGCTACCATCGGAATTCGTCGTAGTGACGTCCGACACGACCAAATCGTTTACGGTATCCCCGTTCGCATCGACGCTGATCGTCTTCGATAGACCGTCTGTCGTCGTGACGGTGATGGTCTTACTGACTGTTGATCCGTCGGTATTCAGCGCGCTAACCGTGTTGGTAGTCTTGCCATCGGTCCCGACAACGATCTCGGTCAGTTTGTCGGTTTTGGTGTCGCCGTTCCCATCTTCGGTGATTGTGATCGACTTGCCGTCGAGGCTGGTCTTCGTGACCGTCTGGGACAGAAGCGTACCCGTTGTCCCGGTCTTGGTCCGATGCTGGACGGTCTGCGTCCGGTTGGTAGCGTCGATCACCGTCACATCGGTATCGGTGAAATCGATGACCCCATCGGCATTTACGTCGCTCGTCGTGGTCTTCGACAATCCGTTCGCGGTCGTGACCGTCGTCGATTTCGAGCGCTTAGTGAAGGACGCATTCGTGTTGTAGACAATCGTGTCCTGGGTCACGTCGCCCGATGCCGCGACCGTCGACGTGGTGACGGTTTTGGTTTCGCGGGGTCCGTTACCGTCTGCATCGACCGTCACGGTGATGGTGCGGCCGTCAGCACTGGTGGACATGTCGACCTCTGATAGAAGCTTACCATTGGAACTGCGATCAATCACTGTCTTGGTGCGGCTGCCATCCGCCGCGACTGTAGTAGTCTCGGTGACGACATCGTCGTAGACACCGTTGCCGTCGCGGTCGAGGCTGGTCGTCTTCGTCACGCCATCGGCGGAGCCGGTGACGGCTGTCCCAAACAGGACGGTGCCGTTGATGCTGAGTTGCTGCGTGGTCGTCGTGGTAGATCCATCGTCGCTTTTGACAAATGTCTGCCGTTGGTCGGCGATGCTGTCGCCATCCTGGTCTAGCGACGTCGTTACGGTTAGATGATCGGCGCTGGTGACTGTGGTCGTTCGGTCGGAAAGCGATCCGTCGGCATTGAAATTGGAAACAGTCTTGGTCTGCACTCCTGAAGCATCGACGGTCAGGCTATTGGTCTGCGAGCGGTCGAAGGTACCGTTGCCGTCGTCGTCGAACTGCGTCTGAACGCTTTTTCCGTCGGCACTGGTGGTGACGACGTTGCGGAAGGCAAGGCTGCCATCCTTGTTGTAAGCGAGGATCGTCTTCTCGACCGAACTGTCTGCCTTCGTCGCGCTGGATGTCTTGACGACGAATGCTGCTTCGTCATTCGCCAGTGTTGCGTCACCAACAGCTCCCGTCGTGCCATCTGTGCGAGTGAAGGTGGTGGTTCCGGTGATGGCGGAGCCGTCCTCGAAGGTCTGGCCGCTTCCCTTCGGCGTTAGGTCGATCGAGGTGATGCCGAGGCTGTCGAGCGTCACCAACTGGCCGTTCACCTCCACCCGGAATTTGGACCATTGGGCATCGCCGGCGTCCAGCTTGCCGTTGCTGTTGGTGTCGAAGACATGCTTCAGCGCCTCAAGGTCGCTCGTCGCCGAAGAATCCCACTCGGTGAAGGCAAATTCGCTCGATCGGCTGATCTTGCCGTCTCCGTCTGAGTCGACGACAAGGACGCCAGTACCGGCGCCCGCCCAGGCAGTTCGATGCTGATACCCGTCCCCATCGAGATCAATGAATTTGGAAGAAGAAGACATGGTCTCCACGCTCAAGCCGTTGCCGCTCAGATCGAGAAGAACCGGACTGCGCTGTCCCCAAGAGTCACTATAATTTTTAACTTCCTTTTGAAAATTTCCCTTGAATTCCTTGGCAAACGAGAGGCCAACACCCGTTTTGTCCGGAGTTACAGTCTTATTGCCATAGGCATCGACTTTCACCGTGTAGGATTCAACGTGGCCCCCCGAGAAATTGATTACCAAAGTTGAATGACTTCCATCTCGCTCGCGGGATTTAGAGCGAGAATCGTGTCCGCCCCACGATGAACTGCCGTAGATATCGGCAGATCCACCGCGACCAGACGATCCCGAATACTGCCCGCCCCCGCTATTGGACGAGGAGTTCCAATCATTCCGAAAATCTGGCAGCGACGCAGGTGTAAGCGGCGCGACGGACGTAACCGGGTCCGGAGGGGAAAGAGGCGTTGGTTGCGCGGCAAGATCCGTCTGCGTGGGAACTGGTGGCAGAGGCGTCACCGCGCCAAGCACGTTTGAGCTTGTCGCAGTGGTGGAGAAGTCGGAAATTTTTGCCCGCATATCAGAGGGCTCGTACGGCTTAAAATCGTGGGTGTATTCTTGAATAAGTTTGGTGACGTTGTCTCTAACCCATGACCCCGCACCGAACCCATAGACTGCCGCAGCCCCGACTGCCACTCCTCCGACCACCAACATTGTCAGAGGTGCCGCACCAACAAATGCGGCGGCGGCAACGGGCGCGGCGTTGATAGCCCAGCCGGCTAGGATGTCGGCAGCGACGCCGCCGGTTCTGGCAATCGTATCGCCGACGCTTGTGGATCTACCGCTTGAATTATAGCTTGCGACGTCAGCAAACCCCTCACCAATAGTCACAGTCCATGCCGCCGGGCCTATCCTACTGGCAATGGTTGCAAAGGAACGCGCCGCTGATCCCACTCTCGCTATCTTGGCAATTCCGTCCCAATCCTGCTCTCGGCTTAAACGGGCGAACTGAGAAAGCTTCTGCTGCACGGCTCGCGAATTCAAGTCCGGAAACTTCTCCCCTACAGTAGAAAGTTGATAGCCGATCTGGTTGGACAGGAGGCCGAGTGCAAATGTTGTCCGGGTCACATAGCCATTGTATATATCGCGTGACGACGTAAAAATATCTTGAACTTCATCTTTGGCTTCATTTCCCATTACGTGATTTCCTTGTTGATAAATATTGCTTGATCAGGCTGAAATAGACCAAAGTGGAGACAGAGATAAGAAATCCTCCCCACATAGTTGCAGCCCAATAGGCTGCGTAATCGAGATTCTCTCCGAAAAAATCGAAGAAGACCGCGCATTTGGCTCCAGTGCACTTTAGTGGAATATGCGCAGCACCGTATGCAAATATAACCGACCCAATTAAGAAAGCAGTGCAGTACAATATAGATCGAATTGCCGACTGCTTGTTGTTGACTATATCGTTGAGTCCATGCCTACGCCTGGCTAAACGTAAAGTTAAAATCAAGAAAAAAACTGCAGAGAATTGGGAGAGCAAAATGCCAAGGAAGGACCTTCCCAACCCTATATAAAACAGGTTGGAAAAAATATAAGAATACACAAAGATAGTGGACAGAGCAGGAGTAAAAGTGCGAGCCTTTTCGCTCAGAAAACCATGAACCACAAATATAAGGCTCACCACTGCTAAAAAAAGCGGGATCGGCGCGAAGTGCCAGTTTGAAAAAAAAGAGCTCATATATATATATAT
>NZ_JAQJCJ010000036.1:0-29408 GCF_030182485.1 Rhizobium atlanticum | reverse complement strand
AGGTCTGCCAAACGCAACTTATCCAAAAACAATCTTCTCCAAACAAAACTAACGGCCCAAAGCCGAACAAAGGGCCGCCCGCAAAGCGGCCTTTCGTGTTATAATGCAATGCCAAGGAAACACGAGACAAATTGCAAGCAATTTGCTCGGGCAGTACGCGTAAATCGCCAAAGGCGCTTTACGCAATCGGTATTTTGCCTCTCGGCAAAAACCTGGTAACGCGGGGTGGAGCAGCCCGGTAGCTCGTCAGGCTCATAACCTGAAGGCCGCAGGTTCAAATCCTGCCCCCGCAACCAAAATTCCCCATAGATCGGCATCTACCTTCTTATCGCTGGCGGAAAAGCTGCGCTTTCCCTGGCGATGGTAGCTTCTCGTTCGCTGACGCTCGCCATAACCTGAAGGCTGAGCAACGCGACGGTTCAAATCATGGAACCGAAATCAACATTTCCCTAAAAGCCCGCCAATGGCGGGCTTTTTGCGTTTTAACGCCGCAGAAACGATAGTCCAATCAGTTGTATCGATCTTCAGGTAACGACGAAATAGTTGCTAAAAGGATAATATTCTAATATATGTAGTTCAGGCGCTTCTTATATTTTCCTAGCAGCAAGCAACGTCCGTCCATTCGGCGGCGCCTATTATTCTATTCAAAGGGCAGTTCGATTTCATGAAGTAGATCAGATCTATAGGGGGGAATCATGCGAAAATGGCGATCTTCTCTACTGACGTCTCCATATGGGAGGCGCCGTGTTTTATCGGCAATCGCCGCGTTGCCCGCGTTCTGCGCAGTGGTGCTCTTCACCGAGGTTGCATATGCGCAAGCGCCGACCGAAGAACAGCGTGACGCCATCCGAGCGGAATGCCGCTCCGATTTCATCGCCAAATGCTCCGGGGTGACGCCAGGAGGAATGGAGGCGCTTACCTGCTTGCAGCAGCATAGCGCCTCGCTTTCGGCGGGATGCCGGAATGCGGTTTCCGCGGTGACTGCAAAACCTAAGTCGACATCGGCGCAGCCGGCGCCGGCGCCGGCTGCGCCTGCGGATACGGCGGCGAGCGCTCCGGCGGCCGCGACCGGGGCGCCGGCGCATCAGCCAACGCAGGCACAGCGAAATGCGGTCAAATCGGCTTGTCAGCGCGATTTTATGGCGCAATGTTCTGGGGTAACGCCGGGAGGCGCCGCGGCGCTCAGTTGCCTGCAGGAGCATAACGCCGCTTTATCGGCGCCATGCCAGCAGGCGGTCGCCGCATTGGGGGGAACGGGTGCGCCGACGACCGGCGGTGCAGGCGCCACGGGCGCGATCACGCCGGCTCCGCGAGCAATGATGCCGGCCTTCTCACCGCGCGAGGAAGTGATGATCCTGCGGGAAACCTGCGGAGCGGATTTCCGGGTCTTGTGCCGCATGGTGCCTTTGGGGGGAGGACGAGGCATCGTCTGTCTGCGGAACAATCTGCAGCGGGTGTCGCCGGCCTGTCATCGGGTCCTGACCTCGGGATTGTAGCACCCAGCCGAAACTTGCATGCAGAATGGGGTGATCGCGCTCCAACGGAAATTTCCGCGAGTGCGATCTGGCCAAGACCGCAGACGGAAGTTGCCCGCCTCGATGCCTTGCATCTCACACATTTCATGTCCGGCTCCGGCAGGTCCGCCAGCCAGTCTGCAATTCGATGAAATCAATGACGACACGAACGAAAGGCATTGCCATGTCATCGACTTTCCCTTTTCCGCAATTGAAGCGGATGCTTATATATGCGTCGGTTTCCGCAAGCTTGGTGCTGCCGACAAGCGCTTGGGCGGATGATGCAAAAGAGCTGCTCAAGAAGATGTCCGATTTTCTGGCAGCGCAGGAGACGATCTCCTTCACATATCAATCTTCGCTCGAAGCGGTGACGCCCGCCTTCGAAAAGCTCCAGTTCGTGAGCTCGGGGACTGCCAACCTAACCCGTCCCGATAAGTTGCGCGTGGCGAGGACCGGTGGCTTCGCGGATCTCGACGTCAGTTTCGATGGTGCGTCGCTGACAGTACACGGCAAGAATCTCGACGCTTACGCCAAGATCGATGGCAAGGGTTCGCTCGATGATCTGATCGACAGGCTCATGACGGCGGGCGTCGAAGCGCCGGGCGCCGATCTTTTGTCCTCCAGCGTCTACGATGAGCTCATGTCCGATGTGACGGAGGCCAAGCATATTTCCAGTGCTTTCGTCGATGGCGTCGAATGCGAATACCTGGCCTTCCGAACGCCTGAGATCGACTGGCAGATCTGGATACAGACCGGCCCGCAGCCGATACCGCGCCGTTACGTTATCACCAGCAAGCACGTCGTTCAGGCGCCGCAATACACGCTCGAAATCAGCGATTTCAAAACTGGAGCAGATGTCGCGGCCGTTGCCTACACCATCGAGATTCCTGCCAGCGCGAAGACGGTCGATCTGAGCGAACTGCAATCGCTCGATGAGCTTCCGGCCGCCGCCGATATGGGAGAAGCGAAATGACCTACAACAAGCTGCTGTTCGCACTCAGCGTTGCCGGCGTGCTGACATTCACCGATTTTCGCATTGAGGGGCAGGGTTACATGCCATTGTCGGTCGGCTTCGGCACGCCGGCGGGCGCCGTCATCGGCAGGCCGCTGACGCCGCTCTCCTATGCAGGCGTGGCTCGCCGGACGACGCGGCGGGTCGTCACGCGCACGACGACGACTATCGCCGTGCTTCCGGCGGGGTGCCGCTATGGTCCCTATTTCGGCGGCTATTATTATCGATGTGGCGCCTATTATTATGCCAAGAGCGGCAGTGTTTATGTGCAGGTGATCGTCCAATAAAGCTGCGATTGCTTTACCCGACATTCGATATCTCTGCCTCCGTCATGGGCGCGGCCGCCTTTACGGTCGCGCCACGTCGCCTCCAATATTCCTCTAGGCGCTGGAGCAGCACGTAGAAGGAAGGGACGAAGAGGACGGCGAGGCAGGTCGAAGCGATCATGCCACTGAAGACTGATATGCCGATCGACTTGCGGGCCGATGCGCCCGCGCCTGTCGCCAGCACGAGCGGCAGGACACCGAGGATGAAGGCAAAGGAGGTCATCAGGATCGGCCGGAAGCGCAGGCGGGCGGCCTCGACGGCTGCGTCCAGGATTTCCATGCCTTCCGCGCGTTTTTCCCGGGCATATTCGACGATGAGGATGGCATTTTTGGCGGCCAGCGCAATCAGCAGGATCAGGCCGATCTGCGTGTAGAGATTGTTGGCGACACCGGCTGCCGTGAGTGCCGCCACCGTGCCGAGCAGGGCGAGCGGCACCGCAAGTATGACCGCCAGCGGCAGGATCCAGCTTTCATATTGGCCGGCCAGCACGAAATAGACGAGCAGCATGGCAAGCGCGAAGATGAAATAGATCTGACCGCCCACAGCCTTCTCCTGATAGGAGAGCGCCGTCCATTCGAAACCGGTTCCCGCCGGCAATGTATGGTCGGCGATCTGCTCCATGACCTCCAGCGATTGGCCGGAGCTGAAACCGGCGGCTGGTCCGCCGACGATGGTGGCGGTGGGATAGAGATTGTAGAGGCTGATCAGCGAAGGACCCTGTGTCATGGTGACGTCAACAACGGTGCCGAGCGGCACCATCGTCCCGTCGCCGGCCTTGACCTTCAGATTACGGATGTCTTCGGGACTGACCCGGAAATCGGAAGCGGCTTGCGCATAGACCTGAAAGGTGCGGCCGAATTTGTTAAACTGCGTAACATAGCTCGATCCGACATAGCCGGAGAGAGCGGAGAACACCTGGCCCACCGTGACTCCCAGCGTCTCCGCCTTGATGCGATCGACCGAGACCGCAAGCTGCGGCACGTTCGAGCGAAACGGCGTGCTCAGCCTTTGCAGCGATGACTGGGCGTTGCCGTCCTTGACGATCGTGTCGGCAAGCGTCTGCAGCAGCGGATAATCGGATACGCCGTTCCTGAGTTCGACCTGCATTGTAAAGCCGTTGGCATTGCCGACGCCTTGTATCGGAGGCGGCACGACCACCAGCGTTTTTGCGGTCAGCACATGCTGCAGAGCGTCGTTCAGATGCCGATAGATCGACAGCAGGTCCTGCCCCTTCTCCTTACCGCGCTCGTCCCAATCCTTGAGGACGACATAGGCGACGCCGGCATTCTGCAGGCTGGCATTGTTGTCGAGAACGGAAAGGCCACTGATGGTCAACACCTGATCGACGCCAGGGGTCGCCTCGGCGATCTTGCCGACCTCTGCCATCACAGAATCCGTCCGCTCTTTCGATGCGCCGTCCGGCAATTGCGCACTGATCAGCACATAGCCCTGATCCTCCAAGGGCAAGAACGCCGTCGGCAAGCGGGTGAGGCCCCAGACCGCAACCCCGATCAGCGCGAGCGCCGCGATGGCCATAATGCCGCTGTGGCGGGTCATCGCTCCGATCAGGCCGGCATAGTGGCGTTCACCCCAGTCATAGCCCCTATTAAAGCCGCGATAGAGAACATTGCGTTTTTCGGGAGGCACCGGCGTGCGAAGCCAAAGGGCGCATTGCGTCGGCTTCAGCGTGACCGCATTGATGGCGCTGATCAGGGCGGTGGCGGCGATGACGAGCGCGAACTGCCGATAGAGTTGGCCGGTCAGGCCGGGCAGGAAGGCGGCCGGAATAAAGACAGCCATTAGCACCAGCGTGATCCCGATGACGGGGCCGAGCAACTCCTCCATCGCTTTCTCAGCGGCCTTTCGGCCTGACATGCCGGCCTCGATGTGACGAGCGACGCCTTCGACGATGACGATGGCATCATCGACGACGATACCGATCGCGAGGACTATGGCAAAGAGCGTCGACAGATTGACCGTGAAGCCCAATGCCGCCATGGCCGCGAAGGCGCCGACGATGGTGACGGGAACGGTCGTCGCGGGCACGAGCATCGCCCGCCAATCCTGCAGGGAAACCAGAATGACAATGAGGACGAGTACGCCAGCTTCGATCAAGGTGACGTAAACCTCGTCGATGGAGGCTTCGACGAATTTCGTTGTATCGAATGGCATGTGATATTCGAGACCCGGCGGAAAGCTCCTTGAGAGTTCTTCCATCTTGGCGCGCACCACCTTCGCCACCGCAATGGCGTTTGCCTCCGGCAGCTGGAAAATGCCGATGCCGGCGGCCGGCCGGCCGTTTTGTGTGAAGGACTGGCTGTAGGTCTGGGCGCCGAGTTCGACGCGGCCGATATCGCGGACGCGCGTGATCTGGCCGCCCTGTCCGCCTTCGACCTTGACGACGATGTTCTCGTAGTCGGCCGCCTCGTTCAGCCGGCCATTGACATTCAGCGTGTATTGGAAGACCTGCCCTTTCGGCACCGGCGGAATGCCGATCTGGCCGGCGGCGACCTCCTGACTCTGCTGCTGCACGACATTGACGACATCCTGCGGCGTCAGGCCGCGTGCCTGCAGCAGGTTGGGATCCATCCAGATCCGCATCGCATATTGGCCGGCGCCGAACACCGTCACGTTGCCGACACCAGGTAGGCGGGCGAGTTCGTTCTGCAGATTGATGACGGCGTAGTTCGACAGGAACAGACTGTCGTAGCGGCTGTCGGGCGAGGTCAGGCTGACGAAGCCGAGGATCGCCGTCGATTTCTTTTGTGTCGTCACGCCCTGAAGCTGCACCGCTTCGGGAAGCGACGACATTGCGATGGCGACGCGGTTCTGCACCAGAACCTGCGCCTGATCCGGATTCGTGCCGATGGCAAAGGTCACGGTCAGGGAGTAGGTGCCGTCGCTGGCGCTGGTCGACTGCATGTAGAGCATGTCCTGCACGCCGTTGACCTGCTGCTCGATCGGCAGCGCCACCGTGTCGATGAGGGTTTGGGCGCTGGCGCCGGGAAAGCGCGTCGTCACCTGCACCGTCGGCGGGACGACATTCGGATATTGCGCCACGGGCAGCTGGAACAGGGCGACCGCGCCAACGAGCACGAAGACCAATGCCAGAACGTTGGCGAGTACCGGTCGCTCGATGAAGAAACGCGAGATCATGCTGTTGTCCTCAGACGTTCAGAAGAAGCATGGCGGCGAATTCATTGCGTTGTGGTTTTGGCCTTGGCATCGCCGGCGGCATTGGCCGTCGGGTTCATGTCCATCTTCTCGGGCGTGACCTTGCTGCCGGGAACGGCCTGCTGAACCCCTTGGGTCACCACCCAGTCTGCCGGATCGAGGCCGGATTGGATGACCCGGAGCGGACCTTCACGCTGGCCCGTCTTGACCTGCTTCTGCTCGACGACGTCGTCCTTGCCGAGAACGAGCACGTAGCTGCCGAGCTGGTTCGTTCCGATCGTATCGTCGCGCACCAGCAGGGCTTTGTCGTCGTGGCCGACCGGCACCCGGACTCTGACGAAGAGGCCGGGCAGCATGGCGTGGTCCTTGTTGTCGAACACGGCGCGGACCTGCAGCGTGCCGGTGGACGCATCGAGCTGAGGCGATGCGTAGTCGAGATGCCCCTGATGCGGGTAACCTTCTTCCGTCTGCAGGCCGATCTCCGCCGGTATGCTCGGAAGGTCGGTCTGCCTGAAGGTATGTCCCTGCTTTGCCATGGTTTCCTTGATCATCAGCACCTGCGTTTCGCTGACGTTGAAATAGGCATAAAGCGGATCGGTCTGGACGATGCTGGCGAGTTTGGTTGGGCCCGACACGCCGACCAGCGTGCCGATATCGACGAGGTGATCGGTGACGATGCCGTCGAAGGGGGCCAGCACTTCGGTATAGCCGAGATTGATCGTTGCAAGGTCGACATTGGCCTGGGCGTTGAGGATGGCTGCATTCGCCTCGTCGAGCGTCGCCTTGGCGCTGTCGACCGCGGTCTGCGTAGTGACCTGTTGCTTCGACAGATTGACCTGCCGGTCATATTCCTGCTTTGCGCCGACCTGGGAGGCCTGCTGCGAGGCGAGCGATGCCTTCGCCTGATCCAGCTGCGCCTGGTAGGTGTCGCGCTCGATGCCGAAAAGCTTGGTGCCCTTCTTCACCATCATCCCGTCCTGGTAGTCGATGGACTGGATGTAGCCCTGGACGCGCGCCTCTATGTCGACGGCATTGAGCGGCGCGGTATTGCCGGTGAGTTCGAAATAGAGCGTCACCGACTGCTGCACGGGCTGTGCGACCCGAACCGCAGGCGGCGGCGGGGGAACATAGGCGTTGCCGCTCTCCTCGCAGCCGGCAAAAACCGCCATGCCGGCAAATGTCACAAAAAGTCGCAGAGCCTTATGCAATCTCCCACGCATTGCCGCCGCCTCGACAGGTCAAGAGCCCACTGCACAGTTCACCAATCGCAATTGATCGAAGGACAATATGCAGCAATTCAAAATGCAACAGCGTCCGTTGCGCCGCTGAACGACGCGTGGCGCTGTCGTCTTCATGCGTGCCTCGACGGCGGCCCCCAATCTGCCTGCCGACGGCTTAATGCGGTATTATGTCGCGGCATTGCTAAAAATTGCAATAGCCCATAGTGCACAATTGAACTGTGACGAGGCCGGAAGAGCAGAGGCGGGGTCCGGAGTGCGGTTACGGTTTCCCGAGCCGTTCTATGGCGGACTGCAAGGGGGCGTCCGAAACGCGGACCAGCCCGATATAGGGATTGGCCATATCCGAGATCAGGAAGACCGCGCCGGCGACGGAAAGCGCGCAGACGAAAAGAATGGACAGTACCGTCGGATTGGGCGGCGCCTGCAGGCCGAAGGTCGCAAAAAGCAGCGAGAGCCAACAGACGAGAACCGCCAGGAACGCCCAGGGCAGGCCCTCGCTGCCGGATTCGACCAACAGCCAATGGGTTTCCGCCACCATGCCGCTGACATCGAGAGCGCGCGTCTTGAGAAAGTGCTGGACGGCATCCCTAGGCGACAAGGATCGAAGGTCGCTCTGAACCGCCTCGATATCCTGATATTCTCCGAGCGCCTTGCCGGATGCTTCGTCGGTGGTCGCGGCAGTCCAGCCGCGGCTCAGCCGTCTTTCGATGAGCTGGCGCAGCAGCCGGCGCGCATCGCCGGTTTCCGGGCCGTATTGTGCCATGACGCGGTCCAGCAGAAGGACCCTGGCCGCTGCCGTTCTCATCTCCACTTCGGCGTTGTCATAGGTCGATTTGGCGGATGCGATCAGCAGGCCGAGCGCCAAGGCCGACAGCGTTCCTACCACCGCGGTCGCGAGCCTGATGACGTCCTTGGATTCCGAGCTGAGATGATGATCCGGCAAGCGGCCGCGCACCATCATTCCTATCGATGTTGCCGCCGACAGAAAAACAAATACAAGTCCGCCAAGCAACAGTGAGCTCAAGCCCTGCCCCCACATCGTCACGTCAATCCCGCAAGCGTCGCGATGCTTGCAGGTTGTGCAATTGCTCCTGTCAGCATAGCGGAAGATTGAGGGGGCGTGGAACTCTTTACTTTTCTGTTCTCGCGACGGCGGAAATCATTGCTGGAAAATGAGCAGGACGTAAGCCAGGAAAAGCACCAGATGCACGGCCCCCTGCATCAGATGCGTGCGGCCGCTGGCAAAGGTGATGATGCTGACGGCAAGGGTGAGCACGAGCATCACCAGATCGCCGTGTTCCAGGCCGAGGGTGACCGGGTGTCCGTAGAGACGGCTGACGACCAGCATCGCCGGCACGGTCAGCCCGATCGTCGATAAGACCGAACCCAAAAAGATATTGACGGAGCGCTGAAGATTATCGGCGATGGATGCGCGCACAGCGCTGATCGCCTCGGGCGTCGCGACAAGCACGGCCATGACGACGCCGCCGAATGCGGTCGGCGCATGCAGGGTTTCAATGATGTAGTCGATCGGCCGTGCAAGCTGCTCGACCAGGAAGACGACCGGGCCCATATAGGCGAAGAGCAGAACGGTGTGGGGCCAGAGCTGTCCGCGAGGGGACACCTGTTCGCCGGGATGCTGATCGCGGTTGCGATCGGTTGTGAAATAATCGTGATGGCGACCGGCCTGGAGAGACAGGAATGTGGCATAAAGGCCGACCGATATGATGCCGAGTATCAGTTGCCTTGCTGCCGATGGATGCTGTCCGTCCGGGCCTGCAAGAAATGTCGGCATGACCAGGCTGAGCGTCGCCAGCGGCACGATCACCCCCAGATAGGCGTTGGCGCCCTGCAGGTTATGCTGCTGTTCCGGTCGCCGCCACGCGCCCAGCAGCAATGACAGGCCGACCATGCCGTTCAGAATGATCATGACGACTGCAAACAGCGTGTCACGCGCAAGCGTGGGATTGTTTTCGCCGTGAAGCATGACGGCTGATATTGCCATCACCTCGATCGAGGTGATGGCAAGCGTCAGAATGAGCGTGCCGTAAGGCTCCTTCAGCCGTTCCGCCAGGTGGTCTGCGTGCCGAACGACCGACAGAGCGGAGCCGAGCACGACGGCAAACAGCCACGCGAAAACGACAGCGAACCAAAGAGGATGGGAAAGCTGTGCGAAGATCTGCTCCTGGAAAGCAAGGAAGATCAAGCTCGTCGCGACGCTGACACCCAGGAACCATTCCTCGCGCACCAGTCCCGTGGCGCTGACGGCGCGTAATGCGGGACCGTCCGTCATCGAAACCACCCGCTTTCTGGCAAATGCCGCCGAGATGCGATCATCACCACCATCGTGCCCGCCCGCTGTCTCCTGCCCGCCACCTGAGCCGGGAAGATGAGGCTGCCTCAAGGCGAACAGAAGCTCAAGTCAGATCGTATGTCTTGGAGCAAAACTTGCAGGTTCGTCGCTCCATACCCCACGGACCCGCGCAAAGGAGCAGCCGATCACGCCACGCCTTGTGTTATTCGCGGCCGGTCGCCGGGATCGCCGCGCCGGTGACGACGGCTGCTGCCGGGGAAATCAGGAAGGCGATGAGGCGGGCGATCGATTGCGGCGAGACCCAGCCCTCCGTTTTCGCATTGGGCATGGCGGCGCGGTTTTCAGGCGTGTCGATCGTCCCGGGCAGAATGCAGTTGGCGGTGATGCGGTCGTCGCGGCATTCGGCGGCAAGCGCTTCCGTCAGCCGGATGACGGCGGCTTTGGAGGCGGCGTAAGCGGCCTGGTTGGGCCCGGCCTTCAGGCCGGGCGCGGCGGCGACATGAACGATGCGGCCGTAGCCCGATGCCTTCATCGTCGGGAGAACCGCGGCGCTGATCGTCAGCGCAGTGCGGGCGTTGGCGGTCATCATCGTGTCCCATTGGGCGGGGGCATCCGGGCCGACCGGTCCGATCTGGAAGCCGCCGACGGTATTGACCAACGCACTGACGCCGCCGAAGCGCTTGACGGCCCGGGCGACGGCGGCAGCGCAGGAGGCGTAATCGGTGAGATCCGTTCCGGCAATCGATAGAAACTCGCTGGACGCGGGAAGCTCGCCGGCCAAAGTTTCCAGCTCCTGGCTCGAACGGTTCATGCAGACGAGTTTCACGCCGGCGCCGGCAAGCTCCCGGACAACGGCGCTGCCGAGGTTGCCGCCGGCTCCCGTGACGATCACGGCTTTCTGGTCGTTCATGGCAAGTGATCTCCTGACGGTGCCGTTGCTGGACGCCGCGCATTGTTGGTCCAGGCTGCGCCGCAACGCAACCCCTGCGCAACCGCGCCAGTCAGGTATCTTGAGAAAGTTCGCGGAGCAGTGAGCTCCGCCCGTCATCATCCAGCTCCGTCGCGTTGGGATTCAGTGATATTTTTCCCGTTCGCGGCCGAGGATGACTGGCGCATCCAACTCGGAGATCGGGCGGGTGACGTCTGCCGGGATGTCACCGGTGAGCTGCAGGTCGAGGTACCGAGAGCAGCAGACGCGCAGGAAGGATGTGAAGTTCCCGAGATCATGGCCGGCATCGATCGATTCATGATGCAGTCGAGTAATCAGCTGCACGACGTTCATGCCGTCGCGCCGGGAGATTTCCTCAAGCTTCGACCAGAAGAAGTTCTCCAGCCTGACGCTGGTGACCATGCCATCGATGCGCAGCGACCGGGTGGTGCTTTCCCATAGCCGCGCATCCGCCTTGATGAAGAGTTCACACATGTCGTCCTCCCGCCGCCGCCTCCTCAGGCGGCGTTGGTTTCAGGTATTGACGAGGCATCGAGTATGGCTATGAACTGCCGCAGCCAGGAGGGATGCGCCGGCCATGCCGGCGCCGTGACTAGGTTGCCGTCCGAGATCGCATCGGTAATTGCAATATCTGCGTAAATGCCGCCGGCAAGTTCGACTTCCGGCCGGCAGGCGGGATAGGCCGAGCAGGTGCGGCCCTTCAGCACGCCGGCGGCGGCAAGCAGCTGCGCGCCATGGCAGATGGCTGCAACGGGTTTTCCGGCATCGAAGAAATGCCGGACCGATTTGATGACGTTGGCATTGAGGCGAAGATATTCCGGCGCGCGACCGCCGGGGATGACCAGGGCATCGTAATCCTCCGCCCGCACGCTGTCGAAAGTGGCGTTCAGCGCGAAATTATGACCTCGTTTTTCCGAGTAGGTCTGATCGCCCTCGAAATCGTGAATGGCAGTGGCGACAGTCTCACCCGCCTTCTTGCCGGGGCAGACGGCGTCGACCGTATAGCCGCAGGCGAGCAGCGTTTGAAACGGCACCATCGTTTCATAATCTTCGGTGAAGTCACCCGTGATCATCAGGATCTTAGAAGCTGGCATCGCATCCTCCCTTGAAACCAACAGGCGAAGATTAACAAAGACCGCCCGGCAGCAGGTACTATGGGAATACTACAGCCGAAATTCTCGGCCGGATACAGGTGGGCATTACGACAAGCGCGCTTTCAGATCCTTGATCAGACCGTTCTGACCGTCGCATCCGGTACGGCGCAAGCCTCGCCGCCGCCGAAGAGGCGAGAACGGGTGAGAAAGCGTTTCTCGCGGCCGTTGTCGAGCGAGAACATGCCGCCGCGGCCCGGCACGACGTCGATGATGAGCTGCGTGTGTTTCCATGCCTCGAACTGGCTGGCGCTGATATAGACCGGCACGCCGCCGATCTCGCCGAGCTTGACGTCGCTGTCGCCGACCATGAATTCATTGGCAGGATAACACATCGGTGAAGAGCCGTCGCAGCAGCCGCCGGACTGGTGGAAGAGGATATCGGGATGGTCCCGCTTGATTTCTGCAATCAGATCAAGGGCCGCATCGGTTGCGAGAACACGCGGTTCGCCGTCGACGGTCGTTTCCATGGTTCTTCCTCCTAAAGTTTGGGGGAAGAAAAAAAACCTCCCCGACCCCTCCCCACAAGGGGAGGGACTTAACTTGTTGAACTGCCTCGTTCTAAAAGCGATGTATCGCCTTGCTGAGACTTCGGTAGGGAAAGCTGGAGGAGCGGCATCATAAGCCGCTCCCCCTTGTGGGGAGGGGTTTTGAACCTCTCCCATATGAAAACATCTCAGAAGAAACCGAGCGCCTTCGGGCTGTAGCTGACCAGCATGTTCTTGGTCTGCTGGTAATGCTCGAGCATCATTTTGTGAGTTTCGCGACCGATGCCGGATTGCTTGTAGCCGCCGAAGGCGGCGTGGGCGGGGTAGGCATGGTAGCAGTTGGTCCAGACGCGGCCCGCCTGGATCTCGCGGCCGAAACGGTAGCAGCGATTGGCGTCGCGGCTCCAGACGCCGGCGCCGAGACCGTAGAGCGTGTCGTTGGCGATTTCGAGCGCCTCCTTCTCATCCTTGAAGGTTGCGACCGCGACCACAGGTCCGAAGATCTCCTCCTGGAACACCCGCATCTTGTTGTGGCCCTTGAAGATCGTCGGCTTGACGTAATAGCCGTTCGCCAATTCGCCGCCGAGATCGTTGCGCGAGCCGCCGGCCAGAACCTGGGCGCCTTCCTGCTTACCGATGTCGAGATAGGCGAGGATCTTCTCAAGCTGCTCCGTCGATGCCTGGGCGCCGATCATCGTTTCCGGATCGAGCGGGTTGCCCTGTTTGATCGCCTCGACGCGTTTGACCGCCTTTTCCATGAAGCGGTCGTAGATCGATTCCTGGACGAGGGCGCGGCTGGGACAGGTGCAGACTTCGCCCTGGTTGAGGGCGAACATCGCAAAGCCCTCGAGCGCCTTGTCGAGGAAATTGTCGTCGTCGGCCATCACATCGGCGAAGAAGATGTTCGGCGACTTGCCGCCGAGTTCCAGAGTGACCGGAATGAGGTTCTGGCTGGCATATTGCATGATCAGCCGGCCGGTCGTCGTTTCGCCGGTAAAGGCGATCTTGGCGATGCGGGGACTGGTCGCGAGCGGCTTGCCGGCCTCGATACCGAAGCCATTGACGATGTTGAGCACGCCGGGCGGCAGGACGTCGCCGACGAGTTCGGCCCAGAGCAGGATCGAAGCGGGGGTCTGTTCGGCCGGCTTCAGCACGACGCAGTTGCCGGCGGCAAGTGCCGGCGCCAGCTTCCACGTCGCCATGAGGATCGGGAAGTTCCAGGGAATGATCTGGCCGACGACGCCGAGCGGCTCGTGGAAGTGATAGGCGACGGTATCATGGTCGATCTCGCCGATCGAACCTTCCTGGGCGCGGATGCAAGAGGCGAAGTAGCGGAAGTGGTCGATCGCCAGCGGAATGTCGGCCGCCATGGTTTCGCGGATCGGCTTACCATTGTCCCAGGTCTCTGCCTGGGCAAGCAGTTCCAGCTTGTCTTCCATGCGCTGGGCGATCTTCATGAGGATATTGGAGCGCTCGGCGGCGGACGTCCGGCCCCATTTTTCCTTGGCCGCATGGGCCGCGTCGAGCGCGAGATTGATGTCTTTTTCATCGGAGCGTGGGATGTCGCAGAGTTTGCCGCCTGTGACCGGGGTCACGTTTTCAAAGTATCTGCCTTCGACCGGCTCGCGCCATTCGCCGCCGATATAGTTGCCGTATTTCAGCTTGAATGGCGATTCTACGATTTTCTGATGAAGCATGTCATCCTCCCTTGATGGTCCAGGTTCCCAAGCGAACCAGTGCGAGGAAAATGCGCATGTTTCAGCGGCCGGAACAGAGCATGTCATCCATATCGCAGTGCACACTGTCGCAGGGATGCGACAGGATCGTGTCGTGATTACCGCATGTCGATGGAACCTTCGTAGGCGTGCTCAGTGTAGGTCGAACTTCTTCATCTTTCGGTGCAGAGTGGCGCGACTGATCCCGAGTGCTGAGGCTGCCTGCGAAACGTTACCGCTAGTGCGCGACAGCGCGCGCAGCAAGGCTGCCTTTTCGGCTTCGATGATCTCCTCCTGCTGCGAGACCCCAGCCTCATGCAGGGCATCGGCGGCAGGGATGCCGGTGGCGATCCGCCTGTCGTCCAGTTGCAGCGCGATGCGGGCGGCGCGGGTTGCGCCGAGCACGAGGTCGTGCCGGTCGACAGCGAGCAGAGCGGCGGCGGAATTGGCGGGGCTCGGGACCATCAGGAAACGGGCGCCTGCAAAGGCCGAACGAAAGAGATTGAGTTCAATGCGCATGGCCGCATCGCGCACGGTCTGCGTCAGGATCGCCAAGGTCATCTCGTTTACGTCGTTGCGGCAGGTAGAGATATCAAGCGCCGCGGCCAACCGGCCACGGTGATCGCGGATCGGCGCCGTCGTGCAGCTGAGGCTGGTATTTGCGCAGAAGAAATGCTGATCGCGGAAAATGGCGACGGCGCGTTCATCGGCGAGCGCCGTGCCGATGCCGTTGGTGCCGATGCTCGCCTCGGTCCAGATTGAGCCGGTCCAGAGGCCGAGTTCGTGAAATTCCTTGTCGTCGCCGGCAGCCCCGCGGCGCTCCAGCGCAATGCCGTTCCTGTCCGTCAGAAGCAAGCAACAGCCGGCCTTGCCGACGGTGCTGAAGAGACGATCGAGCTCTTCCGTCGCGCTGGCAATCAGCTGCCCGGACTGCTCGCGGGCGCGCCGGAACTCCTCGTCGGTCAGGCGCAGCGGCGCCCGTTCGTCCTCGGGTGCGAGCTGGTGCATCGTCATGCACCGCCGCCAGGAGGCGACCACCGGAGAACTGGCGGCGGCGGAGTCGCGTTGGGCCGACGTGTAGACGTGCTCGGCATGTGCAGAGTGTTCGTGCATCGGCTCCTCCCACCGAAATTCAGCGCAGTCTGGTGGAAAAGCCGCGGGTTTGCAATCAGCCCGCACTTGGCGGTCCTCAATCCCCGACTCTTCCCGACGAAAGGACTGAATTCACATTTCGGTGTTCGTGCCGTCTTCGTGTAACAAAAGACTGCTCCCGTCCGAAGTTCTGTGCAGAAACGAAGTTTGCCGGCGAGGAGAACCGACCATGTTGAACAGACGATTGTTGCTGATGGGCGCCGCTTTCGGAGCGATGGCAGTTCGCTTGGGCCTGATCGGTGAGGCGATCGCCGGCGAGACCTTCGCGGTGACGCACAGCGAGGCGGAATGGCGCAAGCTGCTGACGCCGGATCAGTATGCCGTCCTGCGCCAGGCGGGGACGGAGTCTCCCTTCACCAGCGTCTTGCTGCACGAGGAGCGGAACGGCAGGTTCGCCTGCGCCGGCTGCGACCAGAACCTGTTTTCTTCGGCGACCAAATTCGACAGCGGCACCGGCTGGCCGAGCTTCTGGGCGCCTCTTAAAGACGCCGTCGGCACGGAGCGCGACACCGGCTTAGGCATGACGCGGACCGCTGTGCATTGCAGCCGTTGCGGCGGCCATCTCGGTCATGTCTTTGATGACGGCCCGAAACCGACCGGGCTTCGCTACTGCATGAACGGTCTTGCCTTGACGTTTCATCCGGCCTCGGCCTGATCGGGGAACAGCTGTTGTCCCGATTCTGTTCTAGCGCCGCAACCAAGCCTCGATGCCGCGCCCAGCTGCACGGCCGGTCGCCAGACAGGCGGTGAGGAGATAGCCGCCGGTCGGCGCCTCCCAGTCGAGCATCTCACCGGCGACGAAGGTGCCGGGCAGCGCCTTCAGCATGAAGTCTTCGTCGATGCTGGTCCAGCGGATGCCACCTGCAGAGGAGATCGCCTCGGCAATCGGCTTTGTATCGAGAACCGGTACCGGCAGAGCCTTGATCACGCCGGCGAGACGTTCGGGATCGGCTCGGTCGCGGTCCCGCGCGAGCTCGCGCAGCAATGCCGCCTTGACGCCTTCAAGCCCGGCACCCTTGCGCAGGCGGTTTGAAAAGCTCGACCTGGTGTCCTGCCGCGTCAAATCGCGCGCCAGCCTTTCGATCGTCCGGCCCGGGGCGAGGTCGAGCGTCAGAGTAGCGCTGCCGTGGTGCAGCAGCCGGTCGCGGAGGCTGGCCGCATGGGCGTAGACCAAGCTGCCTTCGATGCCGCTGCCGGTGATGACGAACTCGCCGGGAAAGGTGCCGGCTTCGGATGTGGCGGTGACCGACTTGACGGGCTCGCCGGCGAAACGCGCGCTGAAGCCGGCGCTCCAGTCGACGACGAAGCCACAATTGGCGGGCCGGAAAGCAGCGATCTCGACGCCCCTCTCGGCCAACCAGGGCAGCCAGGCGGCATCCGAGCCAAGGCGCGGCCAACTTGCGCCGCCAAGCGCCAGCAGGGCGGCGTCGCAATGGACGATGCTACGCCCTTCCGGCGTTTCGAAAACGTAACCGTCTTCGACAAGGCCGGTCCAGCGATGGCGGGTGCGCAACGCAACACCCCGCTCTTCAAGCCGCTTGAGCCAGGCACGCAGCAAAGGAGAAGCCTTCATCACCTTGGGGAAAACCCGGCCGGAGGAGCCGACGAAGGTCTCGGTGCCGAGCCCTGCGGCCCAATCCCTGATATCACCGGGAGTAAAGGTGTCGAGAGCGGGACGCAGACGGGCTGAAGCCGTTCCGAAGCGCGTAACGAAACGGGCATAATCCTCGGAATGGGTGATGTTGAGGCCCGATTTGCCGGCCAGCAGGAACTTGCGGGCGAAGGTCGGCATGGCGTCGTAGATTGCCACAGCATGGCCGGAGAGCGAAAGCAGCTCGGCAGCCGCAAGACCCGTGGGGCCGCCACCGATGATCGCAATCCGTTTCTGGCTCATGATGTCTTCGCCCGATTCCTTCCGGCGCAGTTTTGGCGCGGCCGCTGCTCACCTGCAAGGGTGCAGGTTCGTCAATGGTGAGAATGCGTGCATTGACCATGGTCGGCGAGAATCTCGATGACGCGGCACTGGTCGACGCGGCCGTGGCCGCAGCCCTCCACCATCATTTCCAGCTCGGCCTTCAAAGCCATCAGGCTGCGGATGCGCTGCTCAACCTCAACGAGGCGAGCCTTGGCGATGGCGTCGGCCGAGGCGCAGGACTGGTTCGGATCATCCTGCAGCGTGAGCAGTGTGCGGATTGCCTCGATCTCGAAACCGAGCTCGCGCGCGTGGCGGATGAAAGCAAGGCGGCTGATGTCGGCAGGTTCGAAGGATCGCTGGTTGCCTTCGCTGCGGCTCGGGGCCGCAAGCAGGCCGATGCTCTCGTAATAGCGCACCGTCGGCACTTTGACGCCGCTCCGGCGGGCCGCCTCGCCAATCGTGATCTTTTTCATGATTTTTCTCTTGCACCTCTAGTCGCTAGAGGATGTAGGAGGGATGCTTCTGTTTGACAAGGAAGCGGATATGGCTGAGACGAGCGAGACACGATACAGGGTCGGCGGCATGGATTGCGCCGCCTGCGCGAGCAAGATCGATACCGCAGTCAGGCGCATAGCGGGCGTTGCCGATGTCTCAGTCTCGGTGGTGACGGGCACCATGACCGTCCGGCATGACGGCAGCAGCGATCTCAAGGCAGTCGAGAGGAAGGTGACGGGGCTTGGTTATTCCGTCTCGCCCTTTGCCGGAAATGCGGCGCCCGCGCGTGAAGACCGCGCGCACCATCATCACGAACATGCCGCTCATGGCCATGGAGATCACGATCGTGCCGGGCATGATCACGGCCATGCCCATGACGAGAAGGAAATCGAAGGTCTGCATGGGCACGACCATGCGCCGATGGCCGGTCCCTGGTGGCAGAGCAAAAAGGGCCGGCTGACCATCTTCTCGGGTACGGCGCTGATTGCCGCCTATGCCGTCGGCCATCTCGTGCCGGCGATCGCATCCTATGCCTTCATCGTCGCCATCCTGGTCGGCCTGGTGCCGATCGCGCGGCGCGCCGTCATGGCGGCTCTCTCCGGCACGCCGTTTTCGATCGAGATGCTGATGACGATCGCCGCCGTCGGCGCCGTCATCATCAATGCGGGCGAGGAAGCGGCAACGGTCGTATTCCTGTTTCTCGTCGGCGAGTTGCTCGAAGGCGTGGCGGCGGGCAAGGCGCGTGAAAGCATACAGTCGCTGACGGCCCTGGTGCCGAAGACTGCGCTGCTCGAAGACAATGGGCAGATGCGGGAGGTGCCGGCTGAAAGCCTTGCCGTCGGCACGGTTATCATGGTTCGCCCCGGCGATCGCATCTCTGCCGACGGCGTCATCGTATCAGGCGAGAGCGCGATCGACGAGGCGCCTGTAACGGGCGAGAGTACGCCGGTGCGAAAGGGCGTCGACGCGGTTGTCTATGCCGGCACGGTCAACGGCGATGCGGTGCTGAGGGTTCGAGTCACAGCGGCCGCTGCCGACAATACGATCGCCCGCGTCGTCAAGCTGGTTGAAGAAGCGCAGGAATCGAAGGCGCCGACGGAGCGCTTCATCGACCGGTTTTCGCGCTACTACACGCCGGGTGTGGTCGTGGTTGCCGCCCTGATCGCGGTCGTTCCGCCGCTGTTCTTCGGCGGCACGTGGAGTGAATGGATCTACAAGGGTCTTGCCATCCTGCTGATCGGCTGCCCTTGCGCCCTCGTCATCTCGACGCCGGCGGCGATCGCCGCTTCGCTGTCGGCCGGTGCGAGGCGCGGGCTGCTAATGAAGGGCGGCGCGGTCCTGGAGACGCTCGGCAAGGTGACGATGGTCGCCTTCGACAAGACGGGCACGCTGACGGAAGGCAAGCCTCGGGTGACCGACATCCTTTCCTTTGGGTTGAGCGAGGCGCAGCTCCTGTCACGCGCGGCGGTGCTGGAGCAGGGCTCCAGCCATCCGCTGGCGCTCGCTATCCTGGTCCGCGCCAAGGAGGACGGCGTGCCCGTGCCGCCCGCCTTCGAGCTGGAAGCGCTGCCGGGCAAGGGTGTCACCGGCAAAGTCGGCGGCGAGACATTGGATCTCTTGTCGCCGCCCGCCGCACGCGAACGTGGGGTGCTCAACGCGGAACAGGAGGCGCGTATTGCAGGGCTCAATGATGAGGGCAAGAGCGTGTCGGCGTTGCTCGTCAATGGCGCCACGGCCGGCCTGATCGCCATGCGCGACGAGCCGCGCGAGGATGCCGGGGCCGGGCTCTCGGCGCTCAAATCGGCCGGGGTCAAGGCGATGATGCTGACGGGCGACAACAAGCGGACGGCGGCGGCCGTCGCCGGCATGCTCGGCATCGACTGGCGGGGCGAGATGATGCCCGAGGACAAGCAGCGGGTCGTCGGCGAATTGAAGCGCAAGGGCTTCATAGTCGCCAAGGTCGGCGACGGCATCAACGACGCGCCGGCGCTCGCCGCCGCCGACATCGGTATCGCCATGGGCGGCGGCACCGATGTGGCGCTGGAGACGGCCGATGCCGCCGTGCTACACGGGCGCGTTGGTGACGTGGCGCGAATGATCGCGCTTTCGCAGCGCACGATGCGCAATATCCTCGAGAATATCACCATTGCACTCGGGTTGAAGGCTGTCTTCCTGGTGACCACGATCATCGGGATCACCGGGCTCTGGCCGGCGATTCTCGCCGATACCGGAGCCACCGTGCTGGTTACGATCAACGCGCTCAGGCTGCTCCGCGTAGAGGAATAAATCCTTTCCTCTTCGGAGCGCCGATTAGGGCCGATCCGGAATCGAAAACCGCAGAGCCGGCTACAGGCCGGCTCTCGTCGTTCAGGCCTTCTCCACAGTTCGTTTTGTTTAAGCCTTCATTATCCATAGTTTTTCACAGGAACGCAGTAATTTCAAACCTGCCGTAACGCAACGCACAAACCATCCGTTGACGTGAATTTCGATTCGCGTACTATATCTAGTGTTCAAGGTTCCTTCGATTCGTGAGGATCGTGGGCTAAGACGGGAATACGGTGCGTCTCGCCATGAGGGTGGGGCAAGGCCGGAGCTGCCCCCGCAACTGTGAGCGGAGAGCAACTGTCCGATTTCGGGTCACTGGGGCATGATACCTCGGGAAGGCTGGGCAGGTGCTTCGACCCGTGAGCCAGGAGACCTGCCTTGAATGAAACGTCCACGGGCGGGGTGTCCGGAAGGTCGCGTGCATGCAGCGGAATGATCCGCGCCTGTTGCGCTGCCCCGAACGACCGCATGAGCACTTCGGGGTTTGAAGTCATGTCGAGAGCATCAAGGCCGGCGCCCGCGCACATCCTGCGAGGGACCAAGTCAGGCGTTTAAAGCGCCAACCTTGCCAGATCACTATCAAGCATTTCCCCGGACGCCGCATGGCGCCCGATCCCAGTCCTGCGTCCTGAATTCATTGACTTCACGAGGAACATGATGAGCGTTACCGTTTACAGCAAGCCGGCCTGTGTCCAATGCACGGCCACTTACCGCGCCCTCGATCGCCTGGGCGTGGATTATGAGATCGTCGATATTTCCGAGGATGCCGAAGCGCTCGATCGCGTGCGTGGCATGGGCTACATGCAGGTTCCGGTCGTCGTTGCCGGCGAGCAGCATTGGGCGGGCTTCCGCCCCGACATGATCAGCGCGCTCTCCTGACCGGAGAAAAGCGGTGGGGCTGATCGTCTATTATTCCAGCCGATCCGGGAACACCCATCGTTTCGTCGAGAAGCTGGGATTGCGCGCGGCGCGCATCCCCCTCGGCGCTGAGGCCATCCACATTCGCGAACCCTATGTGCTGATCTCGCCTACTTATTGCGGAAACGGCGGTAAAGGGGCCGTGCCCAAGCAGGTGATCCGCTTCCTCAACGAGGCGGAAAACCGCTCCAACATCCGCGGCGTGATTGCTGCGGGCAACAGCAATTTCGGCGAGACCTATGGAATCGCCGGCGATGTCATCTCGAAGAAGTGCCAGGTGCCGTACCTCTACAGGTTCGAGCTCCTGGGAACTGCCGAGGATATCGCCAATGTCAAAGACGGGATGGGACGATTTTGGACACGGGAACAAATCTGACGCGGGACGCGGGCGCAAAACCGCTGAAAGCGGCCGAAACACTCGACTATCATGCACTGAACGCGATGCTCAACCTCTACGACGACGAGGGAAAGATCCAGCTCAACAAGGATCGCATGGCGGCCAAGCAATATTTCCTGCAGCATGTGAACCAGAACACCGTGTTCTTTCACAATCTTCGGGAAAAGCTCGATTACCTCGTCACGGAGGGCTATTACGAGCAGGAGGTTCTCGACCAGTATTCCTTCAATTTCGTCCGCGACCTGTTCGATCAGGCCTATGCCAGGAAATTCCGGTTTCCCACCTTCCTCGGGGCTTTCAAATATTACACCAGCTATACGCTGAAGACCTTCGACGGAAAGCGCTATCTCGAGCGCTACGAAGACCGCATCTGCATGGTGGCGCTGGCTTTGGCGCGCGGCGATGAGGCCCTTGCTCGCGACATAGTCGATGAGATCATTTCCGGCCGCTTCCAGCCGGCAACGCCCACCTTCCTCAATGCCGGCAAGAAGCAGCGCGGCGAACTCGTTTCCTGTTTCCTGCTGCGCGTCGAGGACAACATGGAATCGATCGGCCGGTCGATCAATTCGGCGCTGCAGTTGTCGAAACGCGGCGGCGGCGTGGCCCTGTCGCTGACCAATATCCGCGAGGCGGGCGCGCCGATCAAGCAGATCGAAAACCAGTCCTCCGGCATCATCCCCGTCATGAAGCTCCTGGAAGACAGCTTCTCCTATGCCAATCAGCTCGGTGCGCGGCAGGGGGCGGGTGCGGTTTATCTGAACGCCCATCATCCCGATATCATGCGCTTTCTCGACACCAAGCGTGAAAACGCCGATGAGAAAATCCGCATCAAGACGCTGTCGCTCGGCGTTGTCGTGCCCGACATCACCTTCGAACTCGCCAAGAACAATGAGGACATGTACCTGTTCTCGCCCTACGACGTGCAACGGGTCTACGGCGTGCCTTTCACCGAGATTTCGGTGACGGAGAAGTACCGGGAAATGGTGGCGGACGCCCGCATCTCGAAGAAGAAGATCAAGGCGCGCGAATTCTTCCAGGTCATCGCCGAAATCCAGTTCGAAAGCGGCTACCCTTACATCATGTTCGAGGACACGGTGAACCGCTCGAACCCGATTGCCGGGCGCATCTCCATGAGCAACCTCTGCTCGGAGATCCTGCAGGTGAGCGAGGCGAGCGACTATTATGACGACCTTTCCTACAAGCATCTCGGCAAGGATATTTCCTGCAATCTCGGCTCGCTGAACATTGCTGCGGCGATGGATTCGACCGACTTCGGCAAGACGATCGAGACCTCAATCCGGGCGCTGACAGCGGTGTCCGATATGAGCCATATCTCCTCGGTTCCTTCGATCGAGAAAGGCAATGACGAGAGCCATGCGATCGGCCTCGGGCAGATGAACCTGCACGGATACCTCGCCCGCGAACGCATCTTCTATGGCTCTGAGGAAGGTGTCGATTTCACCAACATCTATTTCTATGCGGTGACCTATCACACGCTGCGTGCCTCCAATCGTCTGGCGGTCGAGCGTGGTGTGAGCTTCAAGGGGTTCGAGAATTCGAAATACGCTTCAGGTGACTATTTCGACAAATATACCGAGCAGGAATGGAAGCCGGCGACCGAAAAGGTGCAGGCGTTGTTCGACAAATCGGGCATCCATATTCCGACACAACAAGACTGGGTGGCGCTGAAAAAGGCGGTGATGGCCTCAGGCCTCTATAACCAGAACCTGCAGGCGGTGCCGCCGACGGGCTCGATCTCCTATATCAACCACTCGACTTCCTCGATCCATCCGATCGTCTCGAAGATCGAGATCCGCAAGGAAGGAAAGATCGGCCGCGTCTATTATCCGGCGCCGTTCATGACCAATGACAATCTCGACTACTATCAGGACGCCTACGAGATCGGGCCGGAGAAGATCATCGACACCTATGCGGCAGCAACCCAGCATGTCGACCAAGGCCTGTCGCTGACCCTGTTCTTCCGTGATACGGCGACGACACGCGACATCAATAGGGCGCAGATTTACGCCTGGAAGAAGGGCATCAAGACGATCTACTACATCCGCCTTCGCCAGATGGCGCTGTCGGGGACCGAAGTGCAGGGCTGCGTGTCTTGTACGCTGTGATTTGATTTCGGCCGCGTGCCTTTGAGCAAATGGCCCACTCATCCGCCTGCCGGCACCGGCCGGGGTCGAGCCACGGGTCTCGACCCGTCCTTCGGACCCCCGATGGGGAGAAGACATTTGCGGCGGACGCCACATCCCCTCTCCCCTCGGGAGAGGGCAGGGTGAGGGGCTCCGAGCGCCATCAGATATTGGAAGGACAAATCATCATGAACATCGCCGTAACGCCAATCAGCCGCGTGCGCGCCATCAACTGGAATCGCATCGAGGACGACAAGGATCTCGAGGTCTGGAATCGCCTCACCGGCAATTTCTGGCTGCCGGAAAAGGTGCCGCTGTCGAACGACATCCCTTCCTGGGCGACGCTGACGGCGGCCGAGCAGCAGCTGACCATTCGGGTCTTCACCGGATTGACGCTGCTCGACACGATTCAGAACGGAGTCGGCTCCATCAGGTTGATGGAGGATGCGGCGACGCCGCATGAGGAGGCAGTGCTTTCCAACATCTCCTTCATGGAAGCGGTGCATGCCCGTTCCTATTCCTCGATCTTCTCTACGCTGTGCTCGACGCCTGATGTCGATGATGCCTATCGCTGGTCCGAGGAGAATGAATTTCTTCAGCGCAAATCAGCGCTGGTCATTGAGCAATATGCCTCCGGCGACCCTTTGAAGAAGAAGGTCGCCAGCGTCTTCCTGGAAAGTTTTCTGTTCTATTCCGGCTTCTATCTGCCGATGTACTGGTCGAGCCGCGCCAAACTCACCAACACGGCCGATATGATCCGGCTCATCATCCGGGACGAGGCGGTGCACGGCTATTATATTGGTTACAAATTTCAGCGCGGGCTGGAACGGCTTTCCGAAGAGCGCCGTCAGGAGATCAAAGATTTCGCCTTCGACCTGCTGCTCGACCTCTACGATAACGAGGCGAGATATACCGAAGCGCTCTATGACGGAGTCGGACTGAGCGAGGACGTCAAGAAGTTCCTCCACTACAATGCCAACAAGGCGCTGATGAACCTCGGCTACGAAGCACTGTTTCCGGCCGAAGCCTGCAAGGTCAATCCGGCGATCTTGTCGGCGCTGTCGCCGAATGCCGACGAGAACCACGACTTCTTCTCCGGCTCGGGGTCCTCCTATGTCATCGGCAAGGCCGTGGCCACCGAAGACGAGGACTGGGATTTCTGAGACTTAATTGCAGTCTCCCCTTATCATTTGCTTCGCCATCGACCACATTCACGGAAAATGAATTCGGTGTTCGTCGGTGATGCGGCGTAGTGGGGTTTCGATGTCTTCTTTTTTGAACAACGCCGGGGCTGCCGTTGAAACGGATGACGGCGCCTGGCCGATCCGCCGGAGGCGGATCCTCGACTGGCTGGTGAACGAGACGCGCGGCGAGCGCTTCATCGACAACATCCTGGTGGCAATGTGCGAAAAGCTTTTGGCAGCGGGGGTGCCGGTGGCGCGCGCGACGCTGCATTTCAGGACTAACCATCCGCAATGGATCGGCGCCCGCATCCTTTGGAAAGAGGGCATGGCGGAAGCGAAAATCGATACATTCGCCTATGGTGTCGAAACCACGCCGGAATTCTTGAAGAGCCCGGTTAACGCGATCCATCAGGGTGCGGAGGAGTTTCGTAAACAGTTGGAAGGTGCAGCCGAAGACGACGAAGATAGTCTCTTTCAGGAATTGCGCGACGACGGCCTCACGGAATACATCGCCTGGCCGATCGAGCATACTTTCGGGAAACGTCACGTCGTGACATTTTCCACATCTCGGCCGGGTGGTTTTACGGGCGAGCATACCGATTTCCTACGCGATCTCCTGCCGGCGCTGACCCTGGTCAGCGAGATCAGGCTGAAGAACATCATGGCACGCACGCTGCTGCAGACCTATGTGGGACCGCACGCGAGCGAGCATATCCTGTCAGGTGTCACGACCCGCGGCAGCGGCGCGACCGTCGGCGCGGCCATCATGATCTGCGATCTGCGCGATTTCACGGCGATCTCCGATCTCTGGCCGCGTGATGACGTCATCCACCTGCTGAACGATTATTTCGACGCCATGTCGGATCCGATCGAACGACATGGCGGGGAAATCCTGAAGTTCATGGGAGACGGGCTGCTGGCAATCTTCCCGCTAGCCAAGGAGACGGCCTGCCTCGATCTGCTGCAGGCGATCCGCGAAGGGCAGGCGTCGATGGCCGAGCTGAACGAGGAGCACCTGCGCACGGGACGGGAACCGCTGCGCTACGGCGTCGGTGTGCATGTCGGCGATGTCATGTACGGCAATATCGGCTCGCGCCGCCGGCTGGATTTCACCGTCATCGGCCCGGCGGTCAATGTCGCCTCGAGGCTGGAAAGCCTGACCAAGGAGGTCAAGCGGCCGGTGCTCTTGTCGCGGGCCTTCGTCGAAATGGCGGGCTGCGCCAAAGACATGGACAGTCTCGGCACCTTCCCGTTGCGCGGGCTCGGAGAGCCTGTCGATGTCTTCGCTTTTCCGGAACCATAGCGGGCTCAGACGCGGCGCTTGTTTCCCCAAAGCAGCACGTGCAGTTGCGGCAGGACGCGCGGCGCAAACCATTGGTCGACTGTCACCTTCTCGACAAGCCAATGCATGCGATCCATCACGCCGTCGATATCGATGCGCGCGTCGTCGTCATCGGGGGGCGGCGGTGTATGGTTGCCCGGCTGAAGGTACAAGGGAATATAGGGATAGCGCTCGCCCGCCTCTCGGGCGAACGCATAATCGGCATCGTCGAAGACGACGATTTTCAAAGCGATCTCCGGTCCGCCGGCGGACAGCCGAAGACAATTGTCGACCTGCTCCCAGTCTGTCTGCATTCCGCTCGACGGCGGCTTGGGACTCAAGACCAGCGTATCGAGATCGCGAAACCAGTTCCGGGCGACACTTCCCTGGGTTTCCAGCGCGAAGCGGTATCCCTTGGCATGGCCGAGTTCGATCAGCGGCCCCAGCGGCTGGATCGCCGGATTGCCCCCCGAAAGGGAAACCGTCAGCGGTCTGCTTCCGGAAAGCCTGGTGACCTCCTGCCAGATCGACTCTACGGACATCGGCATCCATTGATCCCGGAAGGCGCTATCGACCGCGTGAAGGCTATCGCACCAGGAGCAGCGATAGTCGCAACCGCCCGTCCTGACGAATACCGTCGGCAGGCCTATCAATGCGCCTTCGCCCTGTATGGTCGGACCGAAGATCTCGCTGACGCGGATGGTCTCCGCGCTCATGGCCTGTACTCCGCCCAGGTCTTCGGCGTTTCGCTGACGCGGACGGACGAAGTCTCGGGGAAGCGCTGCTTGCACCAGTCGTAGAAGTGCTTGGCCAGGAACTCGGAGGTGACTTTCGAATGACCGAACACGTCGTTCAGATGTCGATGATCGAGAGTCTCGTCAATATAGCTTTTGAGCGGCGAGAGGTCGTGATAGTCGCGAACGAAGCCGTCGTCATTCAGGGTTTCGGCAGAAAGTTCGATGACGACGATATAGTTGTGACCGTGGAGCCGGGCACATTGATGATTGGCCGGCAGATGATCCAACTGATGCGAGGCGGAGAGATGAAATTCCTTGGTGATGCGGTACATCAACGCACCTCCGTCGCGGCAAATTGCGACACCGCCGCTTTCCAGAAGTCGCGATCCTCGTATTCCGTCGGATCGGCGACACCGGCAAGGTGGAAGGCTTCGCGACGTTCGACGCAGGTTCCACAGCGCCCGCAATGGAGACTGCCGCCCTTGTAACAGGACCAGGTTTCCGCGAAAGGCGTGCCGTGTTTTGCGCCATCGGCCACGATGTCAGTCTTGGAAATGTTGACATAGGGTGCGAGCAGCTTGACGCTGGCATAACCGTCCAGCGCTTCGTTCTGCATGCGCTGGAAAGCATCGATAAAGCCCGGCCGGCAGTCGGGATAGATGAAGTGATCGCCGCCATGCACGGCGACGGCGACCGCATCCGCTTTCTGCGCGGCGGCCAGGCCGAAGGCGATGGCCAGCATGATGGCATTGCGGTTGGGTACCACGGTGGCCTTCATGGTTTCCTCGGCGTAGTGGCCGTCCGGAACCTCGACATTGTCGGTCAGGGCCGATCCGCTGAGATGGCCGCCGATGGCGGCGATGTCGATAATATGATGGGGGACGGCAAGGCGCGCGGCGCATCGGGCGGCAAAGTCGAGTTCCTTGCGATGCCGCTGGCCATAGTCGAAGGAGACGAGACCGATAAGCTGCTCTTCCGCCGCCATCCTGTGGGCAAGCGAAACGGAGTCGAGTCCGCCGGAGCAGACGACGATGGTTTTCATATTTTGGATTCCCTTGTTTTGACCGGGTGGGCTGCGACCGGATTACACGCGCGCTTCTACGCCAAATCACGCTTCATGAAAACAGTTTTAGCGTTGACCGATCGGAAAGTTGATCTGCGGCGGCAGAAGAAGCTGCAAATTCTCCGCGTCGGGATTGTTGATGCGATGCAGCAGCATGCGGCCGAGATCCTCTCCCGCCGCCGTCAGATCCTCATGGATCGTATCGACCTTCGGCTGCAACTGAGTGAGAAGGCGCGATGTCTCCTTGGCGACGATATCGTAGTCGGCCGCGAGCGTCTGGCCGGTATCGCTCATGCCGCTGATGACGGCAAGCGCCGAAACTTCGCCGGGGCAGATGAAACCATCGGGAGCCCCCGGCGCGGCGGCGCGGCCGCGGATGAAGTCGCGCAGCACATCCGCCGGCGTGTCGAGATCGACGGTCTCGGGGATTTCATAGGCGACGCCGGCCTGCCGTACCGCCGTCATGAAGCCGTGCAGGATATGTTGGCAGAAGGTCAGCCGTTTCGGCGGCAGGATCACCGCCACCTTGGTGCGGCCCTTGGCGATCAGCCGGCGTGTCGCTTCATAGGCAAAGGTGAAGTTGTCGTAGTCGACATAGGGATGCCGCGTCGAAAATTCCGTGCGGCCGTGACAGATGAAGGGAAAGCCGGTTTCGAGCAACAGGCGGACGCGGGCATCGAGCGGCTCGGTCCGGGTGAAGATCAGCCCGTCGGCAAGGTGGTTGCGGATGATGTATTCGGCGGCTTCGACATTGGTTGTCGACAGGAAGTTCGGAGCGACGACAAGATGGTAGGACGTCTCTTTCAGCGCCTTGGCAATGCCGTACATGATCGAGGTGCTGAAGCCGACCACCTCCTCGTGGGAATCAAGCAGGATGGCGACGACGTTGGTGCGGCCTGTCTTCAGACGCTGCGCCGCCCGATCCGGGAGATAGCCGATTTCGCGGGCGATACGGTGCACCCGTTGGCGGGTCTCGAGCGAAATCTGCGGCGCATCGGAAAGCGCGCGCGACACCGTTGTCACCGCAAGGCCGGCAATCGAGGCGATCGTTCGCAAGGTCGGCTTGCCGCGCTTGGGCGTAATATCAACATTTTCGCCGCGATGCGGCCGGGACGGTTCGGTCACTCTAGGCTTTCCATGCTGGAATTGCCGATACAATAACATGATGACTCGGGTTCGCAATCCGAGGAATGAAAACGTTTTAAATTTTAACACCTCATTATCCTTTCGGATTATTTGACTACAATTCAACGTGTTATGCGAATAAGCATATTTTTCTCGAGTGTCGAGAAAGGGCTTGACGACCAAAGGCTTATAACGTTTTAAATTGTTAACCGCGCGGAGGAGCGCGGCTTCATGCCGACCGCCGCAATGGCGGGACGCATCTGGTGGCGGGGAGGGTCCCGCCGCCGATTTCAAACGGGAGGAAATTCATGCGCAAATTCATGAGCTCGGCAGCTGTCGCTGTCGTGATGCTGGCTGGTTTGGGTGCGGCGCAGGCCGCCGACGTGAAGGAAGTGCAGATGCTGCACTGGTGGACGTCTGGCGGCGAGGCGGCCGCGTTGAACGTTCTTAAGGAGGATCTGTCGAAGGAAGGTTTTGCCTGGAAGGACGTTCCGGTTGCCGGCGGCGGTGGTGATGCGGCGATGACGGCGCTGAAGGCGATGGTGGCGGCCGGCACTTATCCGACGGCCTCGCAGATGCTGGGCTATACCGTGCTCGATTACGCGCAGGCCGGCGTCATGGGCGACCTGACGGAGACGGCCAAGAAGGAAGGCTGGGACAAGTCGGTGCCGGCCGCACTTCAGAAGTTCTCCGTCTATGACGGCAAGTGGGTCGCAGCCCCCGTCAACGTCCACTCGGTCAACTGGC
>NZ_JAQJCJ010000035.1:0-31541 GCF_030182485.1 Rhizobium atlanticum | reverse complement strand
CGCTCGGCCTCGCAGCCGTGTACTCTTCCGGCCCGAACTCCTACTACTCCGCAGCTGAATGGGCTGTCGCTGCCGAATACGCTATCAAGGCAACCGACAAGCTCAAGATCACTCCTGGCGTCCAGTACTACGGCGACTACTACGTTGCTGGCGACGACTTCAGCGACGGTGATGCCTGGAAGGTCGGTCTGACGGTTGATTACCAGATCGTTGACAACTTCTACGCCAAGGCTTCGGTTCAGTACCTCGATCCGGAAGACGCTGACGACTCCACGACGGGCTACTTCCGCCTGCAGCGTTCGTTCTAATCTGGTCTGATTTCGGTCGATCAGAAAAGCCCGGCTCTCGAGCCGGGCTTTTTGCGTTTGCGCAGGGTAGTGTTTGACTCTCTCAGCTGTCGGAAGCGAGACGATCGCACGATCGCGGAGCCCGCCACGCCGCGGTGGCTGGCGACAGATCGCCTCAGGCATAGGCAAAGGCCCTGGTTACACTCACCGCCGGAACATTTCGTGCCATGACTTTCAGATCCTCGCGGACCATCTCCGTAACCAGCTGATCAAGGCTGGTCTCGTGTTTCCAGCCAAGCTTCGTATGCGCCTTCGTCGGATCACCGATCAGAAGGTCAACTTCAGTCGGGCGGAAATAAGCCGGATCAATCTCCACCACGCACCGACCGGATGTCTTGTCATACCCCTTTTCCTCGACTCCGGTCCCACGCCAATCAATCGGCATGCCCACCTTGGCAAAGGCCTTGTCGACAAAGGCACGGACCGAGTGCGTTTCGCCGGTTGCAAGGACATAGTCCTCCGGTTCGTCCTGTTGCAGCATCAGCCACATCCCACGGACATATTCGCGCGCATGTCCCCAGTCGCGCTGTGCATCCAAATTGCCGAGATAGAGCCTCTCCTGCAGTCCAAGATGGATCGCAGCCGCCGCCCGGGTGATTTTACGGGTCACGAACGTCTCGCCGCGGATCGGACTTTCATGATTGAACAAGATACCGTTGGAGGCGTGCATGCCATATGCCTCGCGATAATTGACCACGATCCAATAGGCGTAGAGCTTGGCCGCTGCGTAGGGTGATCGAGGGTAGAAAGGCGTCGTTTCGCTTTGCGGAACTTCCTGAACTTTGCCGTAGAGCTCTGAGGTGGACGCTTGATAGAAGCGCGTCTTCCTGGTCAGTCCCAGGAGGCGAATTGCTTCAAGCAGCCGAAGTGTGCCGGTTCCATCCGCGTTGGCCGTATATTCCGGCGTCTCGAAAGAGACTTGAACGTGGCTCTGTGCTGCGAGGTTATAGATCTCGTCCGGCTGCGTTTCCTGAACGACACGGATGAGATTCGTTGAATCGGTCATGTCCCCGAAATGCAAGATGAACCGGGGATTCTCGACATGCGGATCCTCGTATAGATGCTCGATGCGGCTGGTGTTGAAGGACGATGAGCGTCGCTTGAGGCCGTGAACAATATAGCCCTTCTCCAAGAGAAACTCGGCCAGATACGCACCGTCCTGACCTGTTATACCGGTAATCAGCGCAACCTTGTTTTTATTCTTCACTACGGTCTCCGTAATTTGTTTCGGCGGAATCAGATGTGAATGCTGTCTCGGTTCACGCGAATTCGTGGTATTTCCTCAGTGATTTCACAAACAATTCCGAATCGCTGAAGTTGTACATGGCGTGTTGTTTCGGATTGACGTTGTTTATGGCAACGCAAAGCTCCGCGTTGCGTGCGGTCCTCAGCTGATGTAAGCAAAATTCGACGGCGCGACGGCTCGTCTTACCCCATTTAACCACCACGAGCGTTCGTTCTGCTAAGGCCGTCAGATGCATCGTATCAGCCGAGGCGAGCACGGGTGCGCTGTCGAAGATGACGACTTGGCCCAGCGAGGCGGCCATCGAGACGATGTCAGCCGCATCCGTCATACGGGCGCGCCGATGGAGAGTGGCATTGCCGGCCGGAATGAAGTCGATGCCGCTCGGATGGTGATCGATGATGTCCCGGATTCCAGCCTGTCCACACAGGAATTCGTTCAATCCCTGCTGTAGCTCTGACTTGAAAAACGAGTCGAGATTTCCGTGTCTGAGGTCGCCATCAACAAGCAGCACCGGAATTCCGTTGGCGGCGAGATCGATTGCCAGTGATCTGGCGACAAGCGACTTGCCCTCTCCGCTGTGAGCCGACGTCACGACAATACTGTTAGGCAGCTTTCCACCGTTGGACTGTTTAAGCGAAGTTATGACAGAGCGAATTGCTTCGTCAAACATCCCGTCTTGAATGTACCCAAAGAGCATAGATGGATCCCTCCGGTCCTTCCGTTTCAGGCGCGGGATGAATCCGGCCGGCGCAATGCGAGGCATTCCGGCCATCTGATCGAAGCTGCGGACCGAGTTATCCAGCATCTCGACCACGAAAGCGGCTGTTACCGCGATCGATATCGAAGCCAGGAGGGCGCCGACCAGATAGAAAAGTCGTCCGCGCCCCTGCGGTGCCAGCGGCACTGCTGCCGGTGACAGAACTTCCAATTCCGCTCCCGGCAGCATGGCTTGCGCAGCCAGGCCACGGCGCTGCTCCTCGAGCTTATCAAGCGCGGTCTGCTCCTTGTCAGACATGCGTTGGAGTCGCGCCAGCTCCGTTTGCGCCAGGGCAGAGCGAGCGCGTTTCTGATGAGCTACCGCCAAGGCCGACCGAACCGCGTCATCCTCATGATCGAGCGCCGCAAGCTTGGAGCGGATGGATTGAAGATATCGATCGACCGCAAGGCTGAGATCGGTGCGGGATTTAAGAATCTTCGCCCGCATGTCGACCACGACTTCGGCGCTGTTGCCATACATCTCGAGAAGGCGCTCGAGATCTTGCTCCTGTGAACGAAGCTCCCGTTGCGCCGCGCCAATGCTGTCGGGAATAACCATATTCTGCAGGGCAAGCGAGAGGTCGTCAGCCGCTTCCAGTGCAGATATCGTTGCTCTCGCTTCGGTGCGGCTTTGTTCGATTTTTGTCTGCCGCTCGCCCAGCTCCATTATTGACTTGATCTGTTCAACCTGATCGTCGTCATTTGAGACGACGTCCATCGTTTTCTGATATGCGTCGACGGCATCGCGTGCTGCCGCAGCGCGGTCCTTCTGTTCCGCGATGCGCTGGAGAACCCATTCTTCTGCCGCATCCAGGCGCCCCCGCAGACCGTCCTTCCGCTCTTCGAGATAGATGCTGATGAGCCGGTTCGGGACCGAGGCTGCCAGTTGGGGATCGCTCGCATCGAAGCCGATCTGAATAACGTCGCTCTGGCCATCACGCCATACGCGCAATGCCTTGTAGTACTTCGGGATGATTGGCTCGATGCTGTTTCGTACCGGCGAGAGTGGTTTTTCTCTGTCGACCAGACCGCGCAACATTGCTCGGATCCTGTCGATAAGCGAGCTCTCTTGCAGCGCTGGATTGAATTCCGGCCACTGATCGAGCCGCAGGTCGCGGATTACCCGCTCTGCAATGCTTCTGGAAAGAAGCCGTTCGGTCTCCGATGCGGCGTCCAGCGGATCGTTGCGGCCGGAATCCTCAGGGCCGAGTTTCGTCGCCAGAGGCGTGTGGATTATCAGCCGGGACTCGGCATGAAAACTCGGCTTCAATCCCGAAACCATCATTGCGGCGATCGCCATAAACAGCGTGACGATAGCCGCGATCATCACCATCCTTCGCCGGATAAGACGCAGGCCCGATGTGAGGTCAAAATCGTCCGACCTCGTTTCTACCTGAAACCGGGGATCGTAGCGCATCGACGAGAGCGAGGTGTTGCGGTCTGGCGGGATAGTTGAAATAGTCATCGTTCACCAACCGACGTTTGAGGTTGCGCGGAAACGGCGTCGTAGAGTTTTTCCAGCGATCGCATGTAGGCCTTCATACTGAACTGATTGAGATAATGAGCTCGGGCCTTGGCCGAGAGGCGGTTGCGGATTTCCGGATCGCTGACGAGTTTGGCCAGCGCCGCAGCCAGGGCATCCTTGTCTCCGACAGGCACGAAGACACCCGTTTCACCGTCGGAGATGACCTCGCCATGCGCGCCGACGCGCGTAGTAACGACCGCAAGCCCGTGAGCGAGCCCTTCGACCACAGCCATTGCCAAGCCCTCGGCATGCGAAGGTAGGACCAGGATATCTGCCCGGGCACACAAGGCTTGCGCCTCGTCGGCGCCGAGCCAGCCCGGCATTTTCACCAGATCGGAAAGGCCCAGGGCTGCGGCTTGGCGTCGGTAGTCTTCCACAGGTCCGTCGCCTGCCAGCACGGCCCGCCACTGGAGCGCCTTCATAATCGGATGACTTAAGGCAAGCAGAAGCTCCCCAACACCCTTGCGTTCGCTCAGTCGGCCGAGAAAGACGATCAAGGGCATCTTGCCGACGTGAACGCTGCGCGCCCCGGGGTCGGGAACACAATTGCGGATGACGGCCACGCGGCGCTCGTCCACGCCCAGAAGCGTCGTTAGCGTCATACGGTCCCGCTGCCCCAGCGCTACGACCTGGTCGGCATGTTGGAACATCCGGCGTATGAGCATTTGTTGCCGTGGCGAGCGTGCGGCAAAGTCACTCGCATAATCGTAATCGTGCAGGTGTAATATGTGAGAGCACCCGAGGAAACGGGCAGCCTCGGTAAGGATCAGTTTTCTTGCGGTGCTGCCGCGACCGGCGATATGGATATGGTGAATGCGTGCCGGAGCAATTATCCGATCCTTGGCCATCATCAAGATGGCGCCGAGCAGGCGCATCGGCGACGTAACCAGGGACCAGCTAGGCCCTCTGGTGTCGGTGACGACGTGCTTTTCGCCTGCCTCCTTCGCCGTGCTTGCTATATAGCCGACCAGCCTGCCAATTCCGCCGCCGTTCTCGCAACCACCCGGGACATAGTGGCGCACGGTTGCTGCGGCATTCCGCACCGCTGTCCGATTCCCCTCCGTGAGCGTCGTCATTCGCATGCTCCGACCACCTCACGATAAACGGCCGCAGCCTGCGCCCCGACCTGTTCAGGCGAATTCGGACCTCTGGCCCAGGCGAGCGCGCTGGTTCCGAAGCTGCTTCTCAGTTCGTTGTTTTCAGCCAGTGTTCGGATGGCGCTGGCGAGCTGTTCGACATCCCCTGGCCGAACCACCATTCCCAGTCCGTTCGGCAGAACGGTGGCGCGCAATTCGCCGACATCGGTCACGATGACCGGTTTGCCAAATGCCGCGGCAAGGTTGAGTACACCGCTCTGCGAGGCTTCCGTGTAGGGAAGAACAACGATATCGGCATCCAGAAAAAGCTGGGCGACCTCCATATCCTCGATAAAGTGGTTGCGAATATCATAGCGGCCGGCTTCGCCCATAAGAGGCTGGAAGATCCAGGGATCATCGCCGCGGCCGGCGACCGTGATCCGCAGATTGGGGAGCTGGTCCTTCAGCATCGCCTCGGCACGGATCAGATGCTCCAATCCCTTGTAAGCAAAAATCCGCCCGAAAAGCAGGACGCGCAAGGTTCCATCTGCGTGGCGCCGCGTCATCTTGTGCTGCCGAGCAAGTTCCGCGTAGCGATGAATGGCCGGATGCGACAGGACATGGACGCACTCGGGCGATTTTGAATATCGCTCGAGAACCATTCGTTTCAGCCCCTCGCCATGCACGACGACATGGCTCGATTGCCGCACGATCAATCGCGGAGCCCAGGCCGGCAGCGTTCTGGTGTCGGAATCGCCGGGATGCACGTCAACATCATGGACGGTCGTCACGAGCGGGATCGGCCGCCAGAATGGCGCAGCAAAGTTCAGCCAGAGCGTGGAATTGCTCAGAAGGTGAATGACATTCGGCCGCTCGTGCCGGATAAGACGCGTGAGTTGGTGTAGGAACCAGGGATTGGAGAGCGACCGGTGCCGTGGCCAGTCCAAAAGGTGCAGATCGACCGCCGGGTCGAAAGAGGAGACAAGGTTGGCGTAGCGCCGACGCGGGACTGCGAGCACGACCTGCAGGTGTTGCGCAACACCACTTGCGAACGAGATGGTGTAGTCTTCGAGTTCGGAAACCAGCATCAGTGCCTTCATCGTGCCGACTCCGACAAGCTAACGGCCTGACCGCGTCGAGGAAGGTCGCGGGCTGTCCGCAATGCCTCACGCATACGCCTCAGCAAGTTTGGTTCTCCGGCGAAAAAAAGTCCTTCCACGCCAAGTCTGAACCGGGTGCGTGCATCTGCCCCCTCCAGCCTGGCTGAGGCGACCCGATACGGAAAGTGATCAGTCAGACGCAGCCTTCCGGCTAAACCATGCGCGGAAAGAAACTGGTTCGTCGCGTCAACGACAGTCCGCCAATGGGCCATCCGCTTTCGCAGCATGGCGGCGTCATCGACTGGCCGATACCAGTTATTGTTGTGAATCCGGTAGAATCCGAGTGAATCCGGCAGGGCGACAACATCCCCCAAAAATGGGTAGGTGCCCGTGAGCCAGGCATCGGCGGAAATGCGGAACTGCTCGGGAATATCTCCTGCCGCATTCCAGGCGCTACGTCTTACTGCGATGGCTGATGTCATTGGGAAGGGCCACCAGCCAGCCGATCTCGCAAGCCGTGGCGATAAATCTCCCGAACACAGGGTCCGAGGGATTGGCTTGAAGGCTGTTGAGCCATCGGTCTGCGTTGGCTGAAGTCGGTGATAAACAAGCGATGCATGAGGATTCGACTGGAAAGCAGCGGCTGTTGCCGACAGCTTGCCCGGCGCCCACCAGTCATCGGCATCGAGAAAACAGAGGATGTCGCCACTGCTTGCCTTCACAGCGGCATTAATGGCGGCGGCCTGTCCCTGGTTCTCCTGGAAGAGCACCTTCACCTGCTTGTCATAACCTTCGAGAACCGAGCGCGACTGATCGCTCGAGCCGTCATCGACGACGATGATCTCGGCATCAGACGCTCTTTGGCGCAAGGCGCTGTCGATCGACCGGGAAAGAAAGCAACCATAGTTGTAGTTGTTGATGAGGACGCTGATCGTCGGTCGCTCCATGACACCCCCTCTCAAGTGCGTTGCTGCGCGACACATCGGTACGCCGGAGTTGCGAACGCTCGTTCGTTCGGCAACGCGAATTGATGGAAAGAAATGAGAGGCGGACAGGGATCATTCTGCGCGATCAGGCTTCCGCCCTGAGCTCGTAGGATCACCACCGCAACGCGTGACGCTTCCGTTATAGTGCATACGAAACCAGGACCATGACGCAGAACCATAAGAATCCCAACCCTTCCAAGCGTCACCTGCCAACAGCCAGTTGCGCCAGAATTATTGCCTCGCTTCACCACCAACTGCGGCTCAGCGCGATCTTCGCGGTATGTTTTCATAGCCAAGCTACCGGCGATTGGTCACGGGTGACATCTGCTCTTATGGGCAATGCCGTTGGTCCAAGCACCAACTTTTGGGGGAGGGGTAGACCGTGAGCTTTCACCCAACCAACGTCCTTGGACGGTGGGTATGCGCGTTAGGCTTAGCTGCGCCTTCGTTTGCGTCAGTTGACTGGGGAGGTGGCGGGATGTTCGTTGGTAAGCAGCGCAGCTGTGAAAGGGGACCGATGTCTTTCCAAATTGCCGCGATCAACAGCCTCTCATCTGTCCAGGCAAATCGGGACCGATAATGAGAGCCGATACGCTTAGAGCCGCGAATGGGCCGACCGTCAGTTGGCGAGCGATAGAGTGCTGGGGCGCGGGCTTCTGCCTTTTCCTTCAGACAGGCGCCCTTTTCCCGCTCATGCTGGCGGACGCTGACGGATCCCTTGGCGATCACGCCAGGTCTATATTGCGTCTGCTTTACCTACCCGTATACGGCTTTACATTGTTGATGCTGGTACGGAATTTTCCGCACTTTCTAACGGCGCTCAAGCGAAATTGGTTTGTCCCCCTGATAGTCGCCATGCCGTTTGTGTCCGTCTTCTGGTCGGTGGGCCCATCAACGACATTCAGGCGCGCCATCGGCCTGCTCTTTACGGTGCTTCTGGCTTACGTGCTGGCGATACGCTTCACACCACGGCAGTTGCTTCTGCTGGCATTTGCCACCTTCGGAACATGCATCGTCCTCAGCCTGCTGGTCTTGGTGGCGTCGCCGGGTCTCGCTCGCATGCCGATGGACGGCGCGGTGCGTGGCATATTCATCCACAAGAACAGTCTCGGGTGGTATGCCGCGATGATGATACTGGTGTCGACGGCCGTCTTGATGGACGGTAGCCGGGGTTTGCGGCGAACAGCTTTGCTTTTCTTGATCGGGGCTGGGGCCTGTCTCATGGGCTCCGGATCGATGACCGCGATCATTGCGACGGTATCGGCCTATTGCTTGATCGGGTTTTATTCCCTGTTGCGGCGGATCGGTGGCATCAGCCGCATCGTCCTCATCCTGTTTTTTGTCCAAATGTTCATCGGGCTCCTCCTTTTGCTTCACGAATTCCTGGTTCCATTCCTGGAGGCGCTTGGCAAGGATGCCACTTTGACGGGCCGAGTGCCCTTGTGGGAACTGGTCGATGGTCAGATTGCCGATCATCTGCTGCTCGGCTTCGGCTACCAGGCCTTTTGGACAGAGGCGAACCCAGAGGCCTGGATTATCTGGTCGAAGATCCAATGGATGGCTCCCCACGCCCATAGCGGATTCCGCGATACACTGCTGAACTTCGGAATAAGCGGAATGATTTTATTCACTCTGATGCTTCTACAGGCATTGCGCCAAGGGGCGATCCTCCAATGCCGGGACCCGCACTATTGCTGGCTCTGGCTGAATGTCTTCACAGTCGTCATTTTGGTGATGAACATGACCGAGACCATCTTCCTGATCCAGAATGACGCGATTTTCGTTCTGTTTATGTCGGGCATCATCATGTTCTCTCTATACGAGCCCGTTGTTTCAACGAGTCCCGGCCAGAAAATGCGGGCATCCGCGCGCAGAAAAACGGCGGAGCTGCAGACTTGAGGCTGCATTTTGCACCGATCTTGAGCATTCTGTTTGCGACGCTCTTTCCGCAGCCGAGCAACCTGGCCTCAGTGACCTCGGACGCAGATGCGCCCGATAAGCTGCAGACGGCGCTTAGGGAAGCGACTTGCGCGGAGGCGTCGCCGGCGACCTTTTCCGACAGGCTGAAGGGGACTTCACTGAGCAATGTACCAACGGGCACATCTGCGGCCCGGGCGGTATTCTATGTTTCTCCTGATGGCAAGGACGGTTGGAGTGGGCGTCTTCCCAAACCCAATCCTCAGCATACCGACGGTCCTTTTGTCAGTATCGAGAGAGCTCAGGATGCTGCGCGTAAGAAGGGCGGCCAAAACACGATCGCGTTGGGCGGCGGGGACTATTATCTCTCTGAACCGATAGTCTTCGACGCGCGCGACGCGGGCCTGGTCATCACGGCGAGGTGCAACGAAGCGCCGGTTCTGCACGGCGGCCCGCTTGTACGCAATTGGACGGCACAGGCCGATGGCCGCTGGACGGCATCACTGAAGCTGCCTCCAGGCAGGGCCGTCGGCGACCTTTTCGTCAAGGGCGCGCTGCAGACGCAGGCACGCTTTCCCAACGCCCCGTTCGATGGAGATCCGCGCAAAGGATGGCTTTTTGCGGCCAAGTGCACAGAGGATGACGACATATGGCATGGCAACACGCGCTTTTGCTTCCATGCCGGCGATCTTCCGATCTCGAAAAATACGGTGGGGCTTGTCGCCCATATTGTCGGTGGTTTTAGCCCCGGTAGCCAATGGGGCAGTGACACCCTCCCGGTAGTTTCAATCGACACCGCCAACCGGACCATCAACACCAGAGGCACTGCCTACTTCTTCACCGCGGAAGGCAGCCGCTATTTCCTGGCGGGGGCGGCGGCCCTGCTCGATGCTGCCGGCGAGTGGTGGTATGACCGCGCCAAGGAGCAACTCGTCTATATTCCGACCGATGGATTGCCAATCAGCTCAACGGCTGTGGCCGGCATCCTGCCGACATTCTTCAGGCTGGATGGAGCCGATGGAATGGTTATATCCGGGCTCCAGATCAGGGATGGGGATCCCCGCGGCAGCGGCAAGTTCGGTACCGACACCAGGAGCTTCGGTGCCATACGGCTCGACCGGGCGGACGGCGTCCGGCTGCTCGGCAATTCCATCGACAATGTAGGTGTCGGCATCCACGTTTCCGAGAGCAAAGATGTCCTGATTGCCGGTAACGTGATTGCGGATGTGGCCGGCAACGGGATTTATGTCGGCACGACCTATGGCACCTTCCTCAAATCGGACGGTGCGACCATCCTGTCGAACCACATCCATGACATCGGCAGGGTCTATTTCGAAACGGCCGGGATATGGTTCCAGGCTGCCGACAATGTCAGGATTGCTCATAATCTCATCGAAAACGCAGCCCAGTTCGGTATCGCCGGTGGCTCGCTGTGGGGAGATCAGGACGCAGTTCATGACGCGATCATCGAACACAACGTGGTCCGCAACGCCAATCAGCAAACGGCAGACGGCGGCGCCATCAAGATGATGGGTGAACAGACCGACCCTTTGAACAGCAGCATTCGCTACAATCTCGTCACCGGAACGGGTCAGCTTATGAACAGGGTCGATGGGACATTCTGGCCCCCTGGATATGAAAATACCAGTGAATGGCCTTCTCCTATCAGTTGGGCGATCTATACCGACGGCAAGGCCAGTGGAGTGCGCATCGAAGGAAATACGCTTTCGGATAATATATCGGCGATCGGCATAAACGGCGGCTGGAGCAACCTGGTGACGGGGAACATCATTACCGGCGGATCTGGGGCTGCCTTTCGCGTCGATGACGGTACGGGCCGGGGGTGGCATCCGCCTTGGGCGGGCCCCAATCGCATCGAGAATAATATCGTGTCGGTCGACAGCGGCAATGGGTTGGCGGCATACATTTACGTGCCTGACCACAAGCTTGGATCGGTGCAATTTGCGCGTAACCGCTACAACGGCAATCTGAACGACAAGAGCTTCAGGATACACCCGGAGATCATGCCTTCGGGAGAGTTTGGCAGTCTAAGCGATCTTCAGAAGGCTGGGATCGACGTAGGCAGCGTAGCGTCGCGCTCCAATTGACAAGAACGGCAACGTGACGGGCTATGTCGCTGCTGGCGGGAGTATTGCGCTCCACACGAAGCTCAGACCACTCGCCGCCGGTTGCTCGGCGCAATAGCGCCCCGATCGTGACGCGAAAATGACTACTGCCGGCAAGAGCTATGACGTCATGGCCTCGGCGAGCGTGCCCAGAGCGAAAATTCCAACGGATCCTGCGCCACGACGAATCCTGCGCGACGCAGGTGCGCGCATCAAGTTCCCGGCGCGGAAGCCTGCTAGGGTTGGTTTGTCGGGCAGTTCTGACGGTTCGTCAGCCCAGTCATCTCGCCTGTTGGGTTAATCATCTCTCCCCCCGCTTTATTCTTGCGCAGGTCCGCCCAGGCTTGGCGCGAGAGTGACTATCTTCTGCGGCCTTGTGAAGGTCAAACCGCTCTTTCGGGGTCGCACTCATCAAAAAGAGCAACGCGGCAAGCCGTGGGGTACGCCGCCTTACTTCGAATATTGTAACTTATCTCGGCCGAAGGCGTAGGAATATGAAGTGTCTTCTACGTCCAATAGTTGGAACTGAAAGTATGGAGACAATCGCTCTGCCGGCATATTCTGATGACAGTTTAAATCGCGAAAGCGTAGGTCATGGGAAAGCAACCGACAGACAGAAGCCAAACTTCAGTTCTTAAACAAAAGGACTCCCTGGAATGGACTAATGTTCTTGGTGTTCGCATTTCGGCAGTTAATCTTAAAAGCGCGACCGGTTTTATTCAAAAAGGGATTGAAGACGGCAGGAGGGAATATGTGTGTGTTCGCGACGCACACGGTGTCGTCCGATGTCAAGATGACCCAGAGCTCCGGTCGATACATAATCGGGCATTCCTCGTGACCCCCGACGGCATGCCGTTGGTATGGGCGTTGAAGCGTGCTGGCCATGTGGACAGCGACAGGGTGTACGGACCTGATCTGATGTTGTCTGTTTTCGAGGCCGGCACATCGAAGGGAATACGCCACTTCCTTTATGGCGCAACGCCCGAGACGCTGCAGCACTTGCAGGCGCAGCTTCTCGCGAAATTCCCGGAAGCTGAGATAGCCGGCTCCTATGCACCGCCTTTTCATAAACTGTCACCGCAAGAGGAAGCCGATATTGCGGACCGGCTCAATCAATCCGGCGCCGATATCATCTGGGTGGGGCTGAGCAGTCCCAAGCAGGAACTCTGGATGGCGCGCATGCGTGACCGTCTGGATGCATCGATGCTTATCGGCGTCGGAGCTGCATTCGATTTTCACGCCGGCCTCAAGCGGCAAGCTCCAAGGTTCATTCAAAGAAGCGGCTTCGAATGGGCCTTTCGTCTTTTGTGCGAGCCGCGACGGCTGTGGCGGCGGTATGCCCTCGTCGTGCCGACCTTCATCTCACTGACAGCATTCCAGAGACTGGGGCTTCGGAAGTTTCCGATCGAAGACGAGTTTTTTGGATCGAGTGCGCCAAAAGCAACAGCCGTAAAGGTGTGAAGCGATCATGTCCCTATTTGCGCCGTCAGCAATCACGTCCGACCTGCGGAAGACGAAACCTTTCGTGGCAAACCCCACACCGACCGCCGAATTCAGCAAGCGGGCAGAGCTGAAAATACCGGTTCCATTCAGGCGCAGGTTGCCTCGGCTCGCTACGTCGTCATTTCTGATTGCCGGCGACATCGCAAGCTACCTGATAGCCTATCTTCTTCTCCTGCCGTTCCTTTCGAACTCTTCGGAGAACATGGTGCTGGAGCGCGCTTTCGCCGTCGCAGCGCTGGCAGCGATCGTTCTTTATGCATCGAACGCGCTCTATCCCGGATATCGGCTTCACGACCACGAACATCTGCGCCGCCGCACGACAGCGTCCTTCAAGGTGGTGGTCATCGCAGCGCTTGGGGCGATCCTTCTGCCGGAAGGACTAGGCGTGCTGCTTCCAATCATCGCCTTCATGGGCCTCGGCTTGGTTGTTCAACCTCTTATGCGTGGGGCCGCACGAGGACTGTCCTGGAGGCTTGGTATCTGGGGTGAGCGGGCAGTGATCGTCGGTGCCCGCAATCGCATCCCTGCGCTTGTGGCGTATTTCTCAGAGCATTGGCACTATGGCATTCGGCCGGAATCCTTTTCTCCCGACACTTCGGAAGTATCAGCCGACAACGGGCCATCGATTGCCTTGATCGCTGACGATACGGGCTCATTTATCGCGGAGTTGGCAACGATGCGTCGGCAGTTCGCCGAAGTCATCCTCCTCTCCGACACGCCGAACCTCAAAATAACCGGTTTGCGACCGGCGGACGTCGGCGGAGAGATCGGTGTTCGCTTGGCCGTCGGTGGGAGATCGGCAAGCTCGAACCTGGTTCGTCGAGTCCTCGATCTCGTGATCGCTATCCCGGCAGCGCTTGTGCTGATGCCCTGCATTCTGGTTGCCGCCGCCGCGATCTATGCCATCGATCCGGGTCCCGTGTTCTTCAGACACGCCAGGGAAGGCTTGTCCGGCAAGCCGGTGCGCGTCCTGAAACTGAGAACGATGTACAGAGATGCGGAACAACGCCTCGAAACATTGTTCCGGGACAATCCGGACATACAAGCCGAGTGGTCGAACCACTTCAAGCTTCGGCAGGATCCGCGCATTCTGCCGGTGATCGGTCATGTCCTTCGCTCATCGAGTTTCGACGAACTCCCGCAGCTGGTGAACATCATTGCAGGAGAGATGTCCTTCGTGGGACCGCGCCCCTTCCCGGAATATCACCTTTCGGCGATGGATAGCGAGTTTCGTGCCAAGCGGCGCTCGGTAACGCCGGGGCTGACGGGGCTTTGGCAGATATCCGAACGAAGCAATGCGGATATCGAACTGCAGCAGCAACTCGACGAGTTCTACATCGACAATCGATCCTTGTGGTTCGATTGGCACATCCTTCTCAGCACAATTCCTGCGGTCCTGAAAGGCAAGGGAGCCTGCTGACATGTTCTCCATCCCGGTGGGCAAACATTAACAACGGAGCAAATAAATGCACGGACAGAAGCGAATTATGGTTACCGGCGGCACCGGATTTCTGGGATCATTCCTGTGCGAAAGGCTTTTGCGAGAGGGCAATGACGTCCTCTGCGTGGACAATTTCTATACCGGCTCGCGCGATAACGTACTGCACCTTCTTGACGATCCTCGTTTTGAAATACTCCGCCACGACATCACATTCCCGCTTTATGTGGAGGTCGATGAGATCTATAACCTCGCCTGCCCAGCATCTCCGGTCCACTACCAGCACGATCCGGTGCAGACCGTGAAGACCAATGTGCATGGGGCGATCAATATGCTCGGCCTGGCCAAACGCACAAAGGCAAAGATCTTCCAGGCATCGACAAGCGAGGTCTATGGCGATCCGGCGGTTCACCCGCAGCCTGAGGAGTATCGCGGAAGCGTCAGTCCGATAGGCCCCCGGGCATGCTATGACGAAGGCAAGCGGTGCGCCGAGACACTGTTCTTCGACTATCACCGTCAATATGGCGTGGAAATCCGGGTGGCGCGGATCTTCAATACCTACGGGCCACGAATGCAGACCAATGACGGACGCGTCGTCTCCAATTTCATTGTTCAGGCGCTTCAAAACGAGCCGATCACCATCTTCGGCAACGGCACGCAAACGCGCTCCTTCTGCTATGTCGACGATTTGATCGAGGGCTTCATCCGCCTGATGGGTACGCCGGCCGGCGTTACGGGTCCGATCAATCTCGGTAACCCGGGAGAATTCCAGGTCCGGGAACTGGCCGAAATGGTCATTGACATGACCGGATCGAAATCAAGCATCGTCTTCAGACCCCTGCCGATCGACGATCCGACCCAGCGCAAACCCGATATCAGCCGGGCAAAGCAGGAACTGGGCTGGCAGCCGACGGTGAGCCTGCGCCAAGGGCTCGAGAGAACGATCGCCTATTTCGAGTGGAAGCTTTCCGGCGAGGCGAGAAGCATGCCCGGCGTCAGATTTCCGCAGATGGCCTACACCAATCCGCCTGCGCCTGCCGTCGGCGTTCCCGTTCCGCACGCCGCGCCCTTGGGAACGTGATCGGCAACGTCAAAGCGCAAGTCCTGGCTCGGTTTGGGTTTAATGAACCGAGCCCATATCGCGGTTTGTAAAAAAGGGCGGCGAGCGTCGGACGTGCAGATCGCCGCAAAAACACTGAGGACACGGGCAATGCGCGTTGCTGTTATTACACCATATTACAAGGAGCCCAACGAACTCCTTGAGCAGTGCCGGGCGAGCGTTGTCGACCAGACCGTTGCATGCGACCACGTCTTTGTTGCCGACGGCTTTCCGAACAGTTCCGTCGCTCGCTGGGGCGCAAAACATTTCATCCTGCCCGATGCTCACGGCGACGCGGGCAACATGGCTCGCGTAATCGGCAGCCTCAGCGCCTTCGCCCAGGGTTATGACGCGGTGGCGTTTCTCGATGCGGACAACTGGTACAGATCCGACCACATCCAGCGTCTGCTTGAACTTCACCACCGTACCGGTGCTGCGGTTTGCTCATCGAGACGTTCGATGCATCGCGCAGACGGCACCTACATGTTCGACGACTCAAAAAGCGACGGCCGAACGCACGTGGATACGAACTGCTTGTTTCTCACGCGGCCGTGCCTTCCGATCGTCGCGCGTTGGGCTCACATGCCGAGGGAACTCTATCCAGTAGGAGATTCTGTCTATTGGAGCTCGATACGGAGCTCCGGGCTGCCGCGCTCTCATGAGCCGATCTCGACGGTCTGTTACCGCACGACTTGGGAAGCCGACTACAAGCGGATGGGCGAACCTGCCCCCGCGGGCAGCAAGACCCTCGCGTTCACTGACCAGCCCTACTACTGGTTCAAGTCCCTTCCGGTCCGAGACCGCTGGCGCATCTGGCAGGATTTCGGCTTCCCGCTCAGGCGTCGCACGGTAGCAAAGCTGGTCGGTCAATATGCGCTGTCAAGACTTTCCCCGTATTCCTATCTCGGAGCCAAAACATGAGTGCCGAGGCGGAAACATCTCTCAACGCATCTGCGAGCGGGAAACAAACGCCACTTAACAACAATACGATGCCGCGGGCGGAAGATCTCTCGAACCAAGCGTGGCGTTGTGCCGGCGGAGGAATAAGTTTGCAACGTGTTGATGTCGTCATTCCCTGCTATAACTACGCTCATTTCCTGCAGGAGTCTGTTGAGAGTGTCCTTTCACAAGCGGGCGTCGATGTGCGCGTGCTTATTCTGGATGACTGCTCGCCGGACAATACACCGGAAGTCGGAAAGGCGCTGGCGTCCCGGGATGACCGGGTCACTTATCGGCGGCACACGACAAACATGGGCCACATCGCCACCTACAATGAGGGGATCGATTGGGCAGGCGGTGACTTATTCCTGCTTCTTTCTGCGGATGATTATCTTTTGCCGGGCTCGCTGGGCCGCGCGGCGGAGCTGATGCGCACCTATCCGAATGTGGGGATGGCGTTCGGGAACGCGCTCATAGCTGAGCCGGACGGTAATACGAGCCGCGCTGATCCTCTCGGCGACCATGACGTGCGTCATATGCAGGTCTTGTCCGGTCCGCAATTCATGCGGTTGAGTGGGGCAAGCAATCTCGTTCCAACGCCGACGGCTGTCGTGAGGACGGCGCTGCAAAAGCAGGTTGGCGGCTATCTTAAGGAACTGCCGCACGCCGGCGATATGGAAATGTGGCTGCGGCTCGCAGCACATGCTGACGTAGGCTTCATCAAAGAGGATCAAGCAGTATATCGCCGACATGCTTCGAACATGTCGCTGCAGTACTACGGCGAAAACGTTCTTTCCGACCTTCTACAAAGAAAAAAGGCTTTTGATGCCCTGTTTAGCCAAGCGACAGATAGCCTCAAAAAGGATCAGATGCTACGACGCTTTCTTGCCATGGATCTCGGAAAGAAGGCGCTTCAACAGGCTGGCATCGCCTTCAACAACTTCGACCTTGCTACGGCCGCGGCCATCCAGCATTTTGCCCTGGAGGTCTCTCCCGAGCTGCGAAATTCGCTGCCCTGGTTCAAATTGGCCTGCAAGCAAACGATCGGGCCAAAGCATTGGTGCGCCTTGAGGTCCATCGGGCGACGAGTTGCAGGATGCATGCGCAGGAACCGGGTTAGATCATCTGCAAGTACAGGAACAACGGTCGGCAGCTGAGGGCTCGATCGCACTTCACGCCACCCGCGACAGACCTGCCCGGTATCAAAAAACCCGGTGACGCATTTCGCGCCACCGGGCTGATTTGAGCACAAATGTACCGGACGAAAAGATTTGTCTCAAGAGTTGTATCAGCACATCGCTGTATTCACGCTCACGCCGGAACACCACTTTGGAACAAGTCGTTGAGCTTGAAAACAACTTCCGTCCTGTTGGTCGCTTTGACCTTTTTCATGATGTTGCGAACATGCACCTTGACAGTGCTCTCTCGGAGATTGAGCTCATAGGCGATGATCTTGTTCGCCTTTCCGCGTCGGAGCGCCTCGACCACTTCTGCCTGACGATCGGTGAAGATGCCGGAGAGCGGGCGGGCCGTCGAGTTGTTCGAGTCCAGCAGGTGACGCATGGCGAACAGGGCGCTTGCAGGCACAAATATTCCTCCTGCCACCGACAGCGCGATCAGCTCCATGCAGACGCTGACGCTGACTGAGGCGGGTATGAACCCTTTGGCTCCGTACTCAAGAGCCCTGACGATTTGTCCGAAATCGTCGCTATCAGCCAACACGATAAGGGGTGTAGAGGCGAATTCCGACGAAAGCTTCCGGATTTGCTCCGAAACGGCCGGTTCATCGACCTTTTTGCCGCCTACATTCAAGAGGATTGCCGCAAGCGGAGCGTATTCGTCGCGCTTCTGCTTCCACTCCTCAATCGAACCAAACGCCAGAATCTGCAAATCCGCCTTTTGAGCAGCCATGCATTGCGCCAGGCATTGACGATCAAGTTCGCGATTATCGAGAATGACAAGCGAATGCGTCTGCCCTGCCGACAGGGCAAGTGTGTGCGCGTTATTAAGGGGAAGAGCTACGTTTTCCTGCCTGAGGTCCAAATTCGGTATAAGTGCTGAATTCACAGCTTCACCCTCCCTCTAACACGTTACGCTTCACTACGACCCGAGTACCGACCCCTCTCAATACGGGGGTTTAGGAAACTCTAAAGTAGGAATCGAATACCACAATTCGCGGAACGTTACAGTAGCTAATATAGGCTAAGTACAGCACAGCTTTCACAATTGGATGAAAATCTGAAGGTAATCCTGAGTATAGACTTAGGTCTTACTGGACTCCTTTCAGGATAGTCTCTGTTTTTACATATAAGTTTTATGGCAAGCCACTAAATGCATGGAAACAATCGCTGTCTCCGGCGTAGGCCCGCATTGCGTGCGGGAGGTGGCCCCCTGCCTCCAGTGCTGGTCGATAGAATGAGCCAAGGCGTAAGTCGTCATAAGTAGATACGCCTTTAGGTGGGTAAGCTTAACCGTTTTGTTTCTTTACTCGGATGACGAAAACAATTCTCTTTGAAGTGTAGAGAAATATTTGTCCTGTTGGTTTGAAACCTTGGACGCAATCGCCCGATTGTTTGTTTTAACTGAAAATCGGGCCCTGTTAGGAGTAGTAGGGGTTTTCAGGGATGATTGCATCAAATGTCAAGCTGGGTGACGGTAGCGTCATCCACCATCGAGATCTCGTGAATCTGTATGGCTGCACGATCGGCGCAGGAACGCGCATCGGCACCTTTGTCGAAATTCAGAAGAATGTCGTGGTCGGGAGAGACTGCAAGATTTCCAGCCATTCCTTCCTCTGTGAGGGCGTGACGCTGGAAGACGGCGTGTTCATCGGCCACGGGGTCATGTTTACGAACGACACGTACCCGCGCGCCATTAATCCGGACGGCAGCCTGCAGACGGAGACCGACTGGATACTCATCCCTACACTCGTCAAGCGCCACGCGTCGATCGGCAGCAACGCCACCATTCTGCCCGGCGTGACCATCGGAGAGGCTGCGCAGGTCGGCGCCGGAGCGGTTGTAACAAAAGACGTGCCAGACGGCGCCATCGTAGCGGGCGTTCCGGCCAGGGTAATCGGCCGCGTCAATGACGGACCGGTAGACATGTTTGCGTTGGGAGAAATGGAATGATCGGTATCGCTGTTGTTGGATATGGGTATTGGGGTCCAAATCTGGTTCGTAACATCTCTGAAGCGGCCGGCGCCCACCTTGTTTCAGTCTGTGATCTCAATGTCGAACGGTTGGGGGCCGTCAAAAGCCGGTACCCCGCAATAACGGTCACCGACAATTTCGAGGAAGTTTTGCGCGATCCGAGAGTCGACGCGATCGCCATCGCGACGCCGGTCTCGACGCATTTCAAGCTTGCAATGCAGGCGATGATGGCCGGAAAGCATGTTTTCGTCGAAAAGCCGATGGCAGCGACGGCGGACGAAGCGTCGCGAATGGTCGACGAAGCTGCGCGCCGACGCCTCGTGCTGGCCGTGGATCATACCTTCGTCCACACCGGCGCCGTGCGGAAAATGCGCGAACTGGTCGAAAGCGGCCTTGGCGACATGTATTATTATGACTCGGTTCGGGTCAATCTCGGGCTCTTCCAGCATGATGTCAGCGTCATCTGGGACCTCGCGGTGCACGACCTTTCCATCCTGGACCACGTCCTGCAGGAAAAACCGGTGGCTGTTTCCGCGACGGGCATGAGCCACGTGCTCGGCGAGCCGGAGAACATCGCTTATCTGACGCTCTTTTTCGAGAGCAAGCTCATCGCGCACATCCACGTCAATTGGCTGGCGCCGGTCAAGGTGCGCCGCACGCTGATCGGCGGCAGCAACAAGATGATCGTCTATGACGATCTCGAGCCCAGCGAAAAGATCAAGGTCTATGACAAGGGCATCACCATGTGCCCCAATTCCGATGCGTACGGAGAGAAGGTGCATCAGATGCTGGTCGGCTACCGCAGCGGCGATATGTGGGCACCCAAGCTCGATATGACCGAGGCATTGAAGCGCGAACTGGATCACTTCGTCGAGTGCATCGAGCAGAATTCCCGGCCCATTACGGACGGGCATGCCGGGTTGCGTGTCGTTCGGGTGCTTGAAGCCGCAAGCCGTTCGCTCGCACAGCGCGGTCGTGTCGTCGAGCTCGAAGAGGCGAGGCGCATCGCATGATCCCCTTTCTGGACCTCAGAGCACAATATCAATCGATCAAGAGCGAAATCGACGCCGCCGTGCTCGGCGTGCTCGCCTCTGGGCAATACATACTGGGCGAGGAAGTCATCCGCCTTGAGCAGGAATTTGCGGATTATTGCAGCGTCAAACACGCGATCGCCGTCAACACCGGGACGAGTGCCCTGCATCTGTCTTTGCTTGCGGCGGGCATTGGTCCCGGCGATGAAGTCATCACCGTGCCGTTCACCTTTGTCGCGACTGTGTCGGCAATCTGCTATACCGGCGCAACACCGGTATTCGTCGATGTCGAGCCGGTGACGCTGACCATGGATCCGGCTCAGTTGGAGGCGAAGATCACCTCCCGGACCAAGGCCATCATCCCCGTCCATCTCTACGGTCAGATGGCGGATATGGATAGCATCATGGCAGTCGCTGATCGCTACGGGATTCCGGTCATCGAGGACGCCTGCCAGGCACATGGCGCCCGGTATAAGGGCGCGCGCGCCGGCAGCATCGGCGCATCTGGCTGCTTCAGCTTCTATCCGGGTAAGAACCTCGGCGCCTGCGGCGAGGGCGGGATCGCCGTCACGAACAGCGATGAGCAGGCCAAGACAATGCGCATGCTGCGGGATTGGGGTCAGGAGCAGCGCTATCACCATCTGCTGAAGGGCTTCAACTATCGCATGGATGCCATCCAGGGAGCCATTCTGCGCGTCAAGCTCCGGCATCTCGAAGCCTGGACCGAAGCCCGTCGTTCGCATGGTCGCCGCTACTCCTCGCTGCTTGCAGGATCGCCGCATTTGCGAACGCCTGTCGAAGTGCCGGAGCGGCGGCATGTCTACCATGTCTACGCCATCAGAAGCCACGATCGGGACGGCCTGCAACGTGTGCTCACAGGAGAGGGCATTCCATCCGGTCTGCACTATCCTATTCCCGTTCATTTGCAGAAGGCCCATGCCGACCTCGGTTACCAAGCAGGGGACTTCCCGGTCTCGGAAGCCGCCGCACGCGAGGTTCTCTCCTTGCCGATCTACCCTGAAATGCCCGTACAGCACGTCGATCAGGTCGCGGCTGCGCTGGAGTATGCCTATGTCAGCTAGTCCACGCGAGGCTCGTGTCGTGCAGGCCGTCCACGGCCGCAGCCAGAAGCCGGCAGATCCAGCCTATCAAGCGGGGCTCGCCGAAGAGCTCAGGCAAGCATATGGGCGCGCCGGCCTGATCGAACTCTACGGCCGCTTCGCGACAGGCGACGGCGTCGTCGACGCGCTGATGCGCAAAGCCATCTGGCGGGCTATCACGCGCAGCTGCGGCGAAGGTTTGCAGGTCGCTAGCGGCGCCGGTTTCAAACATCCGGAAACCTTCGAAATCGGCAATGGCGTGTTCATCGGCGCTCAGGCCTACATCCAGGGACGCTACGATGGCACCTGCGTCATCGGCGACAATGTCTGGATCGGCCCGATGGCCTATTTCGACGCGCGCGACCTTGTGATCGAGGATTCGGTCGGGTGGGGGCCGGGCGCCAAGGTGCTTGGCTCGACCCACACAGCACTGCCGATAGACGTGCCGATCATCCGTACGGATCTTGAAATCAAGCCGGTCCGCATCTGTGCCGAGGCCGATATCGGAACGAATGCGACCATTCTTCCCGGCGTGACCATCGGGAAGGGGGCGATCGTTGGAGCGGGTGCAGTTGTCGTTTCCGACGTCGAGCCGTTCTCTGTTGCCGCCGGTGTACCGGCGAAATTCATACGTTGGCGTTCGGAGAATGATCCGATGACGAACATGTCGCGTGAGGGAAGATCATGAGAAACAAACGGGTGCTCATCACCGGCGGTGCCGGTCTGATCGGTTCGCATATTGCCGATCTTGTTGCATTGGAAAAACCTCGCGAGATCATCGTCCTCGACAATTTCGTGCGCGGGCGCCGGGACAATCTCAGCACGGCAATATCAAGCGGCTCCGTCAACATCATCGAAGGCGATATCCGCGACAGGGCACTGCTGGCGAAAACCTTCGAAGACGTCGACATCGTCTTTCACCAGGCGGCGATCCGCATCACGCAATGCGCCGAAGACCCGCGGCTCGCCTTCGATGTTCTGGCCGAAGGCACGTTCAACGTCCTCGAAGCTGCCGTGAAGGCAGGCGTATCGAAGGTCGTCGCTGCTTCCTCCGCCTCCGTGCTGGGGCTTGCCGAAAGCTTCCCGACGACCGAGCAGCATCACCCCTACAATAACCGGACGATCTACGGCGCCGCCAAGACCTTCAACGAGGGTCTATTGCGCAGTTTCGCGGAAATGTACGGCCTGCGCTATGTGGCGCTGCGCTATTTCAACGTCTACGGCCCGAGAATGGACGTTTACGGCGCCTATACCGAAGTTCTGATCCGCTGGATGGAACGCCTGGCAGCCGGAATGCCGCCGCTCGTTTATGGAGACGGCAGTCAGACGATGGACTTCGTAGATGCACGCGATATCGCGCGGGCAAACATCCTGGCGGCAAAGAGCGACGTTACGGACGAGGTGTTCAACGTCGCGAGCGGCAGGGAAATAAGCCTGCTGGAACTCGCGCGGATGCTGAGCGAAATCATGGGATACTCACTCGAGCCGCAGCACAAAGAGGCGCGCGCCGTCAACGGCGTCACACGTCGTCTTGCCGACATCAGCAAGGCCGAAAGGCTTCTGGGCTTCAAGGCGGAAATCTCGATGGAGCAGGGGCTTCGTGACCTTGTCGCGTGGTGGCAGTCGAAGACTGCTTCGGCGGGAGGCCAGGCTGCATGAGCCCGTTATTATCGACGATTCCCGTCGCCAAACCCGTTCTCGGAGAGGAAGAGGCTGAAGCCACGCGTCGTGTCATCCTGTCGGGATGGGTGACGCAGGGGCCGGAAGTCACGGCATTTGAAAAGGAATTCGCAGCCCTCGTCGGCACCGGGCACGCTTGTGCCGTTTCCAACTGCACAACCGCGCTTCATCTCGCCTTGATGGCGGTCGGCATCGGTGCCAGCGATGAAGTCATCACGGTCAGCCATTCGTTCATCGCCACCGCGAACGCCGTTCGATACTGCGATGCGGTACCCGTGTTCGTCGATATCGCGCCGGATGGCTACAATATCGACCCCAGCTTGATCGAAACGGCAATCACGCCGCGCACCAAGGCAATCCTGTGCGTGCATCAGCTCGGCATGCCCTGCGATCTCCGTTCGATCGTCGAGATCGGCAAGCGCCATTCGATACCGGTTATCGAGGATGCGGCCTGTGCGACGGGAAGCGAAATCCTTTGGGACGGGCGTTGGGAAAAGATCGGCAAGCCGCATGGCGACATTGCCTGCTTCTCCTTCCATCCCCGAAAGGTCGTCACCACGGGTGATGGCGGCATGCTGACGACGGCCAACCCGGAATATGACCGAAAATTCCGGCTGTGGCGCCAGCATGGCATGAGCGTCACCGACGCTGTCCGCCACGGCTCGAAACAGGTGATTTTCGAAGACTATGATGAACTGGGCTACAACTATCGCATGACCGACCTCCAGGCCGCAGTCGGACGGGTGCAGCTCCGCCGGCTGCCGGAGCTGGTTGCAGAGCGAAGGCGGATTGCCGCTCAATATTGCGAGCGCCTGTCGACGATCGCCGGCCTAACGCTGCCAATGGAGCCTGATTGGGCCCGCAGCAACTGGCAGAGCTTCTGTGTGAGATTACCTGATGCCGTCGACCAACGGGCAGTCATGCAGGTGCTGCTCGATCAAGGGATATCGACCAGGCGCGGCGTGATGAACATTCATCTGGAAGGAGCCTATTCCGGCCAGTGCGTCAATCGAGCCGCCACTGGCCTGGCGCGAAGCGTGTCAGCGCAGCAGGAAACGATAATCCTGCCGCTCTTCGCCCAGATGACGGACCTCGACATCGTCAGGGTTGTTGAGGCACTTCGCGCAGCCCTCGAGGAGGCGACCGTCGGAGCCGCCGGCGTCCAATCTCACATGGATATTGCTGTCGCCTGAACGCCATCTGCCTCACGCGGCAATTTGCATAACGAACAATGCGCGGATCTGAGGATGCGCGCATTGTTCGTTAGAGCACCAGGTAAGTGCGAAGCGGTTTTCCCAGGCAAAGCGCGAAGCGCTCTTGCCGGCAATTTGCCGTAAATACAAAAGGTTAGAATGGTCTTGCATTTCCGTGATGAGCTGAATCGCTCTAGGCTGACTTCGTGATCCATCCGCGAATCATGGCCGGCACGGACTCCGGCGGAAGCAGGTCGACCAGCATGCGCAGCGAATACAACCCACAGACAAGGACGGCGACGAAGCCGATCACCGTCGCCGGCCACAGCGGCAAGATCGAGAACATCAGGAATACCAGTCCCGATGCGGGCAAGAAAAGCAACGCATGTCGGCGATTGGCGGCGGACCAGCGAAAACCGGTCAACTTGCGGACGATCACATAGATCAGGATGCCGTGCCAGACATAGAGGCCAAAAAACGCCATGCCGGCTCCTTGGGTACCGAGCAGCGATACCAGAAGCCAGGCAAGCCCAACATGCACGACTGCAGCCGCAACCTCAGTCCAGAAGAAAATCGCCTGGGTGTTCTTCGCCACGACGATGAAACCCATCGGCCAGGAAATAATGCGCAGCATCATGCCGAGACAGATCCAGCGCAGAAGTTCGACTGCCCCGTGGAATTCTGCCGAATAGAACAGGCTCATCATGAGCGGCGCCAGCGTCAGCGTGCCGAGCAGGCCGGGACCGGCGAGCAGCATGCTGGCTTCGGCCTGTTCGTTGACGAGCCGGTTGCATTCGACATCGTTGTCGATCATTGCAGTCAGACGAGGATAGAAATCCGTCCCCATGGCCTGCAGGATGAAGCCGGCGTAGAGACCGCCGAGACCCCAGGCAGCTTGATACAATCCCGCCGCCATGACGCCGCCTTCCTTCAGCACGATGATGCGGATGGCATAGGCCGCGCCGAAGGTCAGAAGACCGCTTGCCATAAAGACGAACCCGAGCCGGAGCAGAGCCGACACCTGCCGGCTGAACTGGCGCGTCGACATCGGGTATGGATTTGGAAAGATCCGCCGGCTGTACCACCACGTCGGAACGATTGAGGCAGCTGCAATGACCACGAGCGACGGTGCGATCGCCTGCACCCCGAAGAGATAGATCAGGGGGATACTCACCCCTGTACCGAAGAGTCCGGCAAGCACGTTGATGCGGGCAAGATCCGCAATTCCGCGCATGCCCTGAATCAATGCGCCTTGCCCCGCAGACACCAGCCGGAAGAAAACGGCGAGCGACAGCAGCACAATGCCCCCGACGTGCTGGTAATCACCGAAGGTGAAACTTGAGACAGGATACGCCAATGCGGCAAGAAGGAGCGCCCCAAAGAGCGCCAGCACCACTGATATGCGTCTCAGTACGGTCGCCGATTGGGCAATCCTGTTTGTATCGCCGGTGCCGGCTGCCTCAGCGACCTGACGCACGCCACTGCCGCCGACGCCCAGACCAGCGAGGGACTGCGCCATATCCACGATCGAGCTGTAAAGGCCCATCAGCCCGATGCCTTCCGGCCCGAGCAGAACGGCCATGGCTTTGTTTCTGACGATGCTGAGTGCGACGTTGACCAGCGAAGAGCCGCCCATCAGCATCGTCGATTTGAGGATCTGGGTATAGGTCTGGCTTGGTGGGATCATTCTGAAAGTCATCGAAAGCCCCAGCCCGTCATCATCGGCTTACCTGACTGACATTGTCTGGACAGGCAGCGCAGCGGCGTCTTCTGATGACACATCGGCGGTGCGTACCCGAGTCACCCTGACCACGTCGCCCGGTGCCAGCTCCGTCATTTCGGAAGCCTGGAACTGACTGACCTCACCCTTTTCCCGCCGACTCACGATGAACGTCAGCGGCAATTCTTCATTGTAATTCTTCACGCTGGCGCCGCTCGACAGTTCTTCGAGAAGCAGTTGTTGCGTGGTGTCACGCTTCAATTTGAGCTGATCGAGATTGGCCTTTTCCGCCTGCACCTCGGTAGCGAGCTCATTGCGGCGAGTGTCGGAAAGTCCCTCGAGACTGCGCGTCGTCTCGTTGATTGCCTGGCGTCCCCGCATGATGGCAGTCACGAGATCGAGCCGATCGGAGCGATAGGTGGTGAGCAATCGTTCCAGATCCATCTGACGTGAGGAGATCGTCAGGCCCTTCTGGACCAACGTCTTCACGCTCGTCAGTTGTTCCTCCACTGACTGGATATTGTCATCCGAGCCTTTCAGTTTTTCTTGCAGCGTTTCGACTTCCGCAGTCAAGAGATTACGCAATTCGACGAGCGCTACCGACTGTCTGTCCAGCGCGCTTGCACGGGCCTGGAAAATGACCCGCTCCTCCTCGTAGATACTCTCGGCATATTGCCGATCGGCGGCGGACGGCTGATCGAAGACTATCTCCTTCGCGTCCGCCATCTCCGCCTGCAGCCGCGCGAGCTTTGCAGAACTGCGCAGCAGCGAGTGGTCAATGTCCCGCAAATCGCCGGCAAGCCTGATCGCCTGCGATTGCTGCTGCGCCGCCGCCCGCAACGGGCCGCCGCTCATGGCGAGGGACTGCAAGACACTGAGGCCGGAGCGAAACTTGTATTCTCCCGGCGCCATCACGTCTCCCACCACGTAAATGGAGGAATAGTCCAGAACGTCGATGGTCACTGCAGGTGCCTGGGCCAGACCCATCTTCGCCTGAAGGCGTTTGGCAATCTCGATGGTAAGGCCCGCATTGTCGAGATTGGCGACGGCCAACGACCCCAGGAAGGGCAGGGAGATTATACCTGAATCCGAAACAGTGTATTCCCCACTGATCCCATCCAACCGATCAAACTGCCCCTTGGACGGTATCCATTGCACGACACTCAGACGGATTTTCGTTTGTGGAGCGAAGAACGCGCTATCGGCGAGAGCCGGCGACACCGCTTCGGCAAGAAATGCGAGTGCACCGATGACAAACGTCGTGCGAAAGAGCAGCTGAGGGATGCGGTGCGATGAATTCATATACATATCTCGCCTGCGAAGCATCCTTGAACGGATACTGATCCAATGCCTTCACGCTGTTCGACCGCCGGCTGGCAGGTCCGAAGCCGCATCGTTAGTGTGCCGTCTGGCGAAGGCTTGAGGAAGGTGAAGGTCGTTTGCTTTGCCTCATCACTATTGATGAGATGGGGTGGGTGCCTCAGTCAAATCGAGCAGGAGCGTATATCTCAGAGAGCGATCATCCTGAAAAATCACGAGATCATGCACGCAGGAATAGGTGCGCTCGCCGTAAAGGACCGCGATCGCATAGGCGTGCCGGATCGAAGGCGCCCCCGATGCAGACGGCCTTTGCATCGCTTGGTCGACCCGGTCCGCCGCTTCCTGCCTGGGCGTTTCCAGCGTTAGTGCCGCCAAGTGGCGATGGTGGACTAAGCCGCCGCCGCGGTTTCCTGCACCGGACGCGGCGAAGCTTTACGGCCCGTCGCACCCGTCACTATTTCATACAACAGGGCTGTTGCCCAAAGGATGGCGCCCGTAGAGCGAAAGGCGTAGGATATACTCGCTTATTTTTCGACTATACTTCCTAGAGTCGTATCAAACGATCCTCATAGATTTGATCCCGATTAATATAGCGAGAGGTACCCGCCATGTATCGCAACGCTCGCCGGTGGATTTCGCACTCACTTCTCGTGGATTCCTTGGTGCCCCGATGGTTGACCGTCGGCGGAAAAGAAAGATCGCGCAAACCTGCCGAAAAGCATAAGGATAGTGCTCAACTAGCGGCATCTGTGCAAACCGCCGAGGGACACAAGCAGGGAATTCTTGTCGACGATCCCTATAAGGATGCGGCCCTCAACGAGTATGATGGCGGGCAGAGAGCGCGCGTGAACGGCGACGCGGTCAACAGCCTCGAAGAGCGGCCGTTGCCTGACACTTTCGCAACGCCTGGCGAAATGGGAATTCGAAGCGGCGATGTGGCCGCGCTGTCGGCGCTTATGCCGGATTTTGCACGGTTCCAGTGGCACGCGGATCGAGTTGCGTTCGGGGCCGCATCGTCCCTTCAGCGCACCGATACCGCAATGAGCTCCATGGGCGACGATCCTCTGGCTCCCTATCTGCCGCAAAGCCCCGCACCGACAGCTTCGGGGCATGGTGCTCCTAAGGTGGCGGCCGGGCGTGCCCATTCGGGCAAGGTGGTCATTCTCGAGTCGAGTCCGTCAGGGCAGGCGACTGCGCACGACGCCGGCGCGAATTCGCTGGCCTTCGGCATGCCCTTTGGCGTGTGCGGGTGCGGCTACTTTACCTCCCCTACGCGGATTCTCGATTGGGCTCATGGCGGCGCCCTGCTTCAACAGGACGGTCAATTGCCGGGGACCAGGCTGACCGAAGGGCCGGACTATGTGGCGACGATCAAGCAGGCAATCGGCGCCTCGGTCAGCGATCCGCTTCTCGATCGTGACTTGTCTCCACTCTCGGGCTGGACCGGCACTGCAACATGGTCGGACGCGGCGCTCACCAATGGAACCCTGCCAGGCGGGGGAGAGACGGGAACGGGAACAAAATCCAAGGATATCGGTATCCTGTCCGGCTCTGTGACGAAGCCACCTAAGCCTTCTACGCAGGGGTCATCGACAACGCAGGGCCTGGCGGCTGCGGCGGTGGCCAGCAACGCCATCGTGCTGGAAAACCAGAAGCAGGGCAATCCGGAGAGCGAGTGGGGCATCGACGGTGCCGGCAGCTCCAACATCGAAGGGTTTGCGACCGATATCAGCGTCGATAATGGCAAGACGATCAGCTTCAAGATCAATACCAATTCTACCAACTACCGGATCGATATCTATCGGCTCGGCTATTATGGCGGCATGGGGGCGCGCAAGGTCGCGACGATGCAGCACGCCGGATTGCAGACCCAACCTAGTCCGTTGCGCAATGCGACGACCGGCACGGTGGACGCCGGTAACTGGGCCGTCTCGGCGTCCTGGACCGTACCGGATGATGCCGTTTCAGGCGTCTATATCGCCAAGCTCGTCCGTCAGGATGGCACCTCGGGCGAAAATCACATCCCGTTCATCGTGCGCGACGACGACAGCCACAGCGACGTCGTCTTCCAGACCGCGGATGAGACCTGGCAAGCTTACAATGGTTGGGGTGGCGCAAACCTCTATGGCGGCAACGGTCCGGCGACAGGGCAGGGTGCCGGTCGCGCCTATGCCGTTAGCTATAACAGGCCGATCGCGACGCGCGGCGGGGTCGGCACTTACGCCGGTCCCCAGGACTATCTGTTCGGTGCCGAATATGCGGGCATCTACTGGCTGGAACAGAACGGCTATGATGTCTCCTATCTGTCGGGTGTCGACGCCGATCGCTATGGCAGCCTGTTGCTCAATCACAAGACTTATGTCGATGCCGGGCATGACGAATATTGGTCGGGGCAGCAGAGAACCAATGTCGAGGCCGCGCGCGATGCGGGCGTCAACCTGATGTTCTGGAGCGGCAACGAAGTCTATTGGCGCACTCGCTGGGGCAACGCCTATAGCGCCGACGGCACGCCCTACCGCACCCTGATCACCTACAAGGAGACATGGGCGGGCGGCGATATCGATCCTTCCGACCAATGGACAGGCACCTTCCGCGACCCACGCTTCAGCCCACCTGCCATCGGCGGCGGCAATCCGGAGAATTCGCTGACCGGCCAGCTGTTCAAGGTCGACGATGTCGGCAGCAACCTCGGTGCGATCACCGTTGGCTATGATGATGCCAACCTTCGCTTCTGGCGCAATACGAGCGTTGCCAATCTTCAGCCCGGGCAGACGGCAACGCTCACCAAAAACTATCTCGGTTACGAGTGGGACGAAGCACCCGACAACGGCTTCGATCCGGCTGGCCTGGTGAAGCTGTCGTCGACGACGCTTCCGGTCAGCAGCTATTTGCTCGATTACGGAAACACGACCGGCAATGCGACGGCGACCCACAATCTGACGCTCTATCGCGCGCCTAGCGGCGCGCTGGTGTTCGGCGCCGGCACGGTCTACTGGACATGGGGTCTCAGCGACAATCACGACCTCACGGCGACCCGGACGGACTCGCGCGTACAGCAGGCAATGGTCAATTTGCTTGCTGACATGGGCATTCAGCCTGGAACGCTACAGTCCGGGCTCACCGCCGCGACCGCTTCGTTGGACCACACTGCGCCGACATCGGTCATCACGGTGCCCGCCACGGCGACCGTTGGATCCACCGTGACGATTACCGGCACCGCTGCCGATACCGGAGGCGGGGTCATCGCCGCGGTCGAGGTTTCGACCGATAACGGGGCGAGCTGGCATCCGGCGACGGGCGATGAGAACTGGACTTATACCTGGCAGCCGCAAACCGCGGGCACCTATACCATCCGGTCTCGCGCAGTCGATGATAACGTCAACCTGGAAACGCCCTCTGCGGGACGAACGGTCACCGTCAGCGGGCCGAGTTACACCTCTCTCTTCGGTTCGGGGACGCCAGCGGTCGTCAACACCAACGATACCTCGGCGGTTGAACTCGGCTTCAAATTCCAGACATCCGTGGCAGGTACCGTCACCGGCATTCGTTTTTATAAGGGAAGTCAGGATACCGGCACACATACCGGTTCACTGTGGTCGAGTACCGGCACGAGGATTGCGAACCTCACCTTCACGAACGAGACTGCCAGCGGCTGGCAGACCGCCTATTTCACCAGTCCGGTATCGCTGACGGTCGGACAAACCTACACTGCATCTTACCATACCAATACCGGTCACTATTCGTCGACGACCGGCTACTTCACCTCAAATGTAACCAGCGGTCCGCTCACGGCGCCGGCCAGCGGCAATGGCGTCTATGCCTATGGCAGCAACAGCCTATTCCCCACGAGCACCTTCCAGTCGACGAACTATTGGGTCGATGTGATGTTTACGACGCCGAGCTCGAATACGACGCCGACGGCGGTTGCCGATGCAGGGGATGCGACCGAGAAGGGTGGTGTGGCCAATGGTTCGGGCGGCGTGGCCGCTAGTGGCAACGTGCTGACCAACGACACCGATCCGGATACCGGTGACACCAAGACCGTCACGGCAGTCCGTTTCGGGACGACGTCAGGCACGCTCGGCTCGGCGCTGAACGGCACCTATGGCAGTCTCGTGCTCAATGCATCGGGTGCTTATAGCTATGCGGTCAACGAGAACAATGCGACCGTCCAGGCGCTGCGACAGTCGACCAACACGCTGAGCGATGTCTTCAGCTACACGATGCGCGACAGCGCTGGCGCCACGGCCACGGCGAATCTGACGATCACCATCCATGGCGCCAACG
>NZ_JAQJCJ010000034.1:0-33486 GCF_030182485.1 Rhizobium atlanticum | reverse complement strand
TGAGTGAGCCGCATCGGGTTCTTCACACCGAAGTCAGCACCCGTGGCCGAGCCGACCTCCAACTCCATCAGCCGCTCGGCAGCAAGACCGATCATCTCACGCAACAAATCTGCATCGGCACTCTTCTCAACAAGCGAACGCACGTTCATCATGTCATTGGTCATCGGTGATCTTTCCGTCAGGTTGGTCTTGAACAACCCGACCCTAGCGGAAAACACTGATGGCCGCCCGCAAAGCCGATCACCCGCTACAGCGCAACGAGAAGCGCGCGGGCGCTCGGCTTTACTCCCTACCGTCAGCTACACCAGGTGCTGGGACACGATCCGCGTTGCCGGTTGCTCACACCGCGCCACTTGGCGTATCAAAACCGCCGAGGCTCTAATCGCCGCTGGATGAAAGTTCAGTGGCAGGTCACGCAGGCTCAAGACCCTCAAGGGCCTCACACTACGAGTTCGTCTGCAAGACATAGACTTCGCAGCCTGAACGTTTCACCCTCGATCCGCTCCATGAAAATGCCGGGACTGAACAACGACGGCTGAGTGCAGGCATCAAGACTTAAGTCTGTCGTAAAGCAGACAAAGCGAATACAAACGTGGTGCGAACTGTCGGCTATTGGCTGACACGAAGATGCAGAACCCTCGACGTGCTGGAGGTGCCCCAGGCACCTGCTATCATCGCAGGTTGGGGCCAAGGCTGGCCTGCTCTGATCCCCGGTAGTGGGCGGGGTACACCCTGCCGATTTCAATGAAGCTACGCCTTTTTTCCCGGCTGATCTCGTCCACCGTTCAAAGGCCCAACCGCCACGTCAGCAGCGTTTAGGCGAATATACGCTCCAGCATCTCTCTTAACTGCAGCGCTTCGCCGCCATCTGAGGTTTCGCGACCGCACGCGCTTGCCATGGCAGGTCCCGCAATCCGTCGCCCAAAGCCGTTATGGATGCAATACGAAATTTCCCGGCAATCTGGACATCTGCCGCGTGAGACCTGGAATGCAATATTCGAGTTCTGGTGCCTATTCAGCTCGCATTCGTGCTGCATGTCCGAGTGGCACGTCCCTTGCTTCACTTCATGCTACTGATTCACCGCAGAGAGCGAGGATGAACTGACGTAAACTCTATTTCTATCGCCCCAGTCGCTTTGTCGGAGATGGGTCACGAGCCGCATCGACGGGGCAGGAAGGCCTCAGATCGGGATTTAGCCCCAACGAAGCTGAAACCAGGGAGGCGCTCGCGCCGTGCTGGCCTTCGCGCCAAGGGCCGGCGAATTCTCCTGCGATATCGTGGCGCGGATGCACTCTGAGCCTCGAGAGGTAAGTGCTACCCTGCTCGTCAACGAGACGCCAATGAGCGTGCGGCGTCACGGAAACATATGGCACGGATTTTTTCCACGGTAAACGTCCGTACTTTCGAAAGCTGGCAATGGTGAATCCTTCAACATACTCTGCGCAACTCGCCGACGGCACTATCTCGGTTCACGTGGATCGAAGCCTTGTACCCCCCATCGAGATGTTCGGCTTCGGGCAGCGAATCAACCCGAACCGCTCGTTTCTGTTTGTTTCCAAGGTTCTTGGTCGATTCCTGCCGATCCGCCCTTCGGTCATGGGAAATGCATTCGACCTCCTTGCACGTCAGATTCCTGCCGATATTCCTGGTCCGGTTTTGTTCATCGGAATAGCCGAAGCGGGCATTGGCCTTGGTGCGGGTGTCCATCGGCGGTTCCGCGAACTCACTGGTCGCGGCGATGCAATATATATCTGCTCCACTCGCCATGATCTTAAACTGCCGCTGCTGTGCGAATTTGAGGAAGAGCATAGCCATGCCCCGCGGCACCTCCTGCACGAACCATGCGAGGCAAGGCTCCGCGACTTGGTTCATGGTGCGACCGGCTTGGTACTCGTTGACGATGAGGCTTCGACAGGTAAGACATTTGCCAACATCTTCGCTGCCCTTCCCGCAAAAATTCGTTTGAAGCTGAAGCACACAGTCCTACTTACGCTTACCGACTGGTCAGAAGGCGCTGCCCGCGCGGAGATCACGGGAACAGTCAGTGAGGCTACTATCGTTTCCGGACGGTACAGTTGGACTCCGCGTGGGGATTTCACGGCAGCTACTCCGCAGGTCCCTTCCTGTGACCGTCCTAAGCGGCCCGAGGTCTGTCCCGACGTCGCTCGAGACTGGGCGCGTCTCGGCGTCGTCGATCACTTGCAGGGTCTCAATGCAAACGCTGCCGATGACGGGATTACCCTCGTACTCGGAACGGGCGAACACGTGTGGCAGCCCTTCCTGCTTGCGGAGCGCTTGGAAAAGGAGGGCGCTGAGGTTTTCTATTCATCCGTGACGCGTTCTCCCCTGTCGAAAGGCCACGCGATCGGTTCAGTACTTTCGTTCTCCGACAACTACGGCGGAACAGTTCCACATTACCTCTACAACGTCGATCCAGCGCTGTACTCGAAAATTATACTCTGCTCGGAGACAGGCCCGGAAAATGTCTGTGCCAGCCTGATGTCCGCACTGGGCGATCCCATTGTCCTTTCAGACGTAGAAGGTGAATGAAGCCGCCTTAGGCCATGCGGTCTGCCGCTTCGAAATCGGCTCACTCGATCGGACATTTCCGCCAGTCCACGGCGACACAACACTGCTGTCGCGTTATCTAAGGACATCACTCCCATGGGGGATACCTATGACAGCATCGCCTCCCCTGCCACACTAGGCTCCTACGCCGAATACGACGTGACGCTCCTTCTCAAGAGAGTGGATATTCAGCCTACTGACACGGCCACGAGGGAAGAGGCCATCCAATCCGGGCGGCGGCATTACTCGGAAATGATTTCCGCCGAGATGGCCCCGACCCGCGAATACATGGAGCTGTTTGCTAAGGCCATGGCCACTGGTGGCCCGCGCATGGGCGCCGAGACGGCACGCCTCGCCCTCGCGATCGTGCAGTCGGTCGAGGGTCCTATTACCCTTGTCAGTTTGGTCCGCGCCGGCGTGCCCTTCGGCATCCTTCTCAAGAGGGCCATCGCCTTACTCGGCCGGGACGTCGGACACTACGGGTTGTCGATCATTCGCGACAAGGGCGTTGACGACGAGGCTATGCGCCACATTCTTGCCAGGCGTCCTGTCGAGAGCATCGTCTTCGTAGATAGCTGGACGGGCAAAGGAGCAATTGCGAACCAACTCGAAAAGAGCTTCAAGGACTACTCAGACCGGCCTGCGCGGCTAGTTGTATTGGCCGACCCCTGCGGCTGCGCATGGCTCGCCGCATCGGGCGACGACTGGCTTATTCCCTCCGGAATGCTAGGATGCACCGTATCCGGGCTTATCAGCCGCTCGATCCTCAACGCTGCCCTCGTCGGTCCCGGTGACTTCCACGCCTGCGTCCAGTGGGATAATCTCGCGGAACACGATATTTCCCGATCATTCGTGGATGGTATGTGGAATGATGTCTCCACTGTGATTGCAACCGAAATCCCGAGCGTCTGGAGTATCGAGACCCGCCGGGCGCATCGCGATGCCGCCGCCGCTGCCGTCGCCTGGGTGATGGGGGAGGACGCCGTAACGAACATCAACCGAGTAAAGCCGGGCATTGCGGAGGCGACCAGGGCCATCCTGCGACGTGTGCCGGAAAAGGTGTACGTCTCGTCGCCAACCGATCCAGAACTCGCGGCCCTCATGTACCTGATCGACAACAAAGGCGTCCCGTATGTCGTCTCCCCTAGAAAGATCGCCCCCTACCGCGCCGTCACGCTGATCCGGCACGTCTCCTAATCTCCACGTATGTCTACTTACGAGCTCGGCGCGCAGGTCAAGGAAACTGAGATGTGACAAATTCCGTATCGTAAAATTCATTGCCAATGGAGAATCCGCGAAAGCTCACATCTGGCAATCGATCAAATATTTAACCAGTCGCATTTTGGAGTACGCATATGAAGCCCATTGCTCTGGTGGACCTCGACGACACCTTGTTTCAAACCAAGAAAAAGATACCGGAGATTGCGGAAGCCGATCTGGTATTGGCGTCCAAATCCATTAATGGAAGCAACTCCTATATGACGAAGATTCAAGCTGCCTTTGTCGAGTGGCTGCTCGTCTCCACGGAGGCCATCCCGGTTACGGCGCGCGGCTCTGAGGCTCTTTCGCGCGTTACGATCGCGTTTGAAAGCTACTCAATCGTATCGAACGGTGCCGTCATCCTCAAAAAGGACGGCAAGCCTGACGCCGAATGGCATGAGGTCGTCGCAAGGGAGCTCCGGCCGCTTGCCGGCTTTTTCGATAAGCTCCTCGATGAGGGCAGGACCAAGGCGAGGGAACTTGGCGTCCACATCCGGTGCTGGTCGGTGATGGAAGCTGATCTCGCGACATATGTTGTCTTCAAAGAGATTGACGGAGACGGCTCACGCCTTGAAGAGATTGTGCCGATCATTCGAGAAAAACGGGGTTGGGTTCGACACCACAACGGCAATAACCTTGCGCTAGTTCCGCCTGCGATCTCAAAACGGGTGGCCTCACAATTTCTGCTCAAAAAGCTTCGGACGGAGCATCCAGGTCGCCCAGTGATCGGCTACGGTGACAGTGTGAGCGACTTCTCCTACCTGTCCCTCTGCGACTGGTGGGGCGCTCCGGGTAACTCTCAAATGACAGACCTTGTCGTTTCCGCTGTTGCGCGTGAGAGATAGGTGACACGCGTACTGCGAACGTGGTGATATGTGAGGAGGGTGCAGGAATGATCCTGCACCTCCAGTCTTTTAGTAGAAACTTCCTATAGGTAAAACGCCGCGCCATATCGCGGTAAGAACCATGGCAAGCGCGGCGAGGATCGCGAGATTCCCGTCGGCTTTTACCACGAGTACGTAGAGCTTGTATTTCAGCATGATATGACCTTTCGATGAGCTCATTAGGAACTGCCGTCTCGACGGTTCGTGCCTTACTTGCGCAGAGCGAAATTTCGCGCCCATGATCCTCTCGGCGTCGATCCGCCGGAAATGGTCGACGATGGGTTGATCGTCATAGACCATGGCCGCGCTCTTGACGCAGCCGAACATCATGGCCTTCAAAGACGCGACCGGGCCCTCGCCCGCAGCCGGCGCTGGAGATAGGAAAACTTGGTTGCTTGCCAAACGCGTCCTGTCGATCTTATAAAAACGCAACGTTAGCCGAAGCGGGATCCATTTGGGATCCACGGCAACCAGCCGCCGGTCTCCCGCTCGAAACAGCAGCACATCGGCGCGCATGTCCGGCGTGAACCGTTTGCCGAACCAGCCAAGATCTTCGAGCACACCATCGAACGATGCCCCGTCGATTGGCGACTGTCTATCCATTCAAGCGGCCAGTGCGGCTGCTCGGCGTCACGCTTTCAACGCTGACGACCTCCGATCGGCAATGCACGACCCCAGTCCCAACTTGATCTCGGGCTCTGACGGCCCATCGCCCCGAAATAGAAAAGCCTGCCGCGGGAGGAGGTGCGGCAGGCTTTCCTAAAAGAACCGAACGGCGACCTGGGAGGAGGAGTGCCGCTGTTCCCACAGACGTCCCTTTGGGAGGAGGAGTGGGCCGTCTAAACTTCGAAGCGTTGCGGGAGGAAGCATCGCTTCGATGAAAATAGCAATACTCGGGCCAGCGCCATGAAGCCAGCGTCTATGTTGCACTGCAGCTATGCACCCGCCGCAACAATCGGCAGGACATCGAGCATTCCTACCCCTGATTTTGTCGGCGGCTCTGCCGCTGTTACAGAGTGGAACCGCTACAACGTCAATTTCGATATCGAAAGCCCCAAGAAGGCCGTGACAGTTCGCGGCGGCCCTGCCGTCATGGAAAGTAGCGCCGCTGGAGACGGTGGCCGGCAGCTAAGCTGGATCGGTGCGGTTCGCGACAGTCATTAGGGGACACCCGGTGACAGACAGTATGAAGTGGCAGTCGCTCCCAGAAGCGCAAGATGTTCTGCGGGTATGTTTTCACCGTTAAGACCCGGCTGTACAATCCCGATCCGGTACTCGATGAACTTGCGTTGGGCAGCCTTTCGAAGCGTGGCCAAGTCATTCAGGCTGCCTCGAATGAAACGGGCCCGGCCCTTAAGATGTGATGTTTCTCTCACGGTCAGGTGGTTGATGAGGTTCTTCAAGCTCCATGTCCCCTTCACCCCCTTCTGTGCTTGACCGCAAACGAGGTAAAGATCGTCCGCCCGGCGCCCCATTACTGCCTGCGAGTATTTCAGATGCCAGAGAAGTACGGTGACGGTATCGTCCGTCTCCTCGATCGCCACGACGTCCGCGCTCTCCCAGGTGTCATCGTCATCTCTTCCGGGAGAGTGGGCAGACAATCCTCGCAATGGGCGTTCCGCTGATCGCACCTCCTTTGGTTTTCTGACCACTTTACCGCCCGAAGCGTGACCTCTCGCTTTTGAGGCAAGTGTCCGAGCGTAAAGGGAAGCCATTGAATCTTGTAAAGAATTCGGTTGCGCAGCGGGCGGATTCCCGCTATCTTTTTCGATAGGGCAGTACGCGCTGCCCTGGGGTGTGGAAACCCCTACACGTGGTTGATGCCGGCCGTAACGGCATCACACTCCTTGACCTTCGGTCGAGGAGCCTGTGGCGTATGTCCAGGTTCCTCGGAACTAAAGGCCACAGGACCGTCGTGTACGGTTTCCAACTCCCCGATCAGTGGGTTTAGCGAGTTTTCAGCGGGGGCGCACCGCGTGAAACTCTCCATCGGGGTGTCCACCATGAAGCGCTATGCAGCAGCACAGGTCCGGACTTCGAGGCCTGCGCAAGCCGAACAGTCGAATGTAGCGCGCGAGTTGGTGCATCCAGTTGATCGGCATGTCGGACAGCAAATCCGTATCCGCCGAATGCAGTCGAATGTATCCCTAGGGGATCTCGGCGCCGGCATCGGGGTCAGTTTGCAGCAGGTACAAAAATATGAAAGCGGTAAGAACCGCGTCAGCGCTTCGATGCTCTACGAGCTTGCCAATTGCCTCAAGATCCCTGTTTCGAGGTTTTTCGAAGGTCTTCCAGATCCCGAAACCACTCAGGGCCAGCAAATCATAACAGAGATCGATGAGAAGATTGCCTACATTTCCACGGCGGAGGGACGGCGTCTGATAGACGACGTTTTGCTCCTTTCTCCGCGTGTGCGCAGCCGGGTCGTTGCCCTCGTCAGCTCGATTGTCGAGGAAGAGATGGAAGAACAGAAGCCGGTTGGTTCATCTGCTGGTTCTTAGCTCCCTACCGGTCGATTTTCTCCGCTGCTTCAAGCGAAAATTCGGTGCGCAATACCGCCTTCTGTGCCCGCGAAAAATCGGCGGCGACGTGTTCTGCCCGCTCTTGCGCAGCCAGCCGGTCGGCTTTGCGCTGCGCAAGCGATAGGCCGGCAACGGCTTCATGGCTGCGCAATACGGATTGTCGCATCAGCGCGTCCTGAAGCTCGGCGGCGGAGATAGCGCCGCTCTTGCGCAATGCGTCGACGACAGGATTGCCGGCGGCCAGGCTTGCCGCGATGTCGAGCGCTTCGGAGGCTTCCGTTTCCCGCTCCCGCGCGTTTTCGGCGTCCGCCCGCGCCTCAGAGAGGCTGCGGGAAAGATTATCCGCCCGCAGGCTGCGGATCTCCAGCAACTGCCTGAGAGACTTCAGCGCCTTCATATCAGCCGCTCAGGCACCGTTGTTCGTCGTCAGGACTTCCAACTGGCCGCCCTTGATGACCTTGATGCTGTCGGCTTGCGGCCGGCTCAGCACGTCTTCGACGGCCTTGGTGAAGACCGCGGGCCCGCGCACCAGCACCAATCCGCTGGCGGGATCTTCACGCAGCGCATCGTCCGGCAGCAGCGGGAACAGCGCGCGAATGGCGTTTTGCTCGGTCTTCCAGCTGCGGCCGCCGCGATCGAGGACGACGGTGGAGACCTCCTGCTTCGGCGCGATGATGATGCGGCTGCCGTCATAGGCGACGAAGAGATTGCTGGCATCGCCAAGCTTGACGAAGGCCTTGGCTCCGCTTTCCCGGACGGACCAGTGCTCGACCTTGCCGCTCAGCGTCCCGACTGTCGTGACCGGGATGCCGGACATGAAGGACAGCGTCTGGACAACTTCGCCAAGCGGCAGGGAGACGACATCCAGGCGCACCTCCCGCTCGCTGGCGCCGGCCGATGGAGGAAAGGAGGCCAGCAGTCCGATAGCGGCCATGTAAACAAAACGCGCAAACATCTGAGTTTACCTCACGATCCGGATATCGCCCGACAACTAATGAACGAAGGCAGGCAGTGAGTACGGAATCCAGTCTATTAATAATTATCCGATCTACTGTTGCAGATCATCGGTCCTCTGGGAACAGGACGGATATCCATTTCGCGCATTTGTTGTACATATCGCGAATTAATAACTTTTTAACATAAGCTATTGAATTCGATCTTGAATTCTGCAAGGCTCTGGCCGCCAAAACCATGCAAGGAGTTCAAGACATGGCTAGTACTTCGACACTTGATGCGGGCATCGGCTCGGCGATTTCCGCCTTCAAGTCGGCCCAGAACGAAGCGACCGAGCAGAGCCTGAAGGTTGCAACCGAAATCACCAAGATCAACGGCGTCGCAAACGCCATCAAGAAGATCGGCCCAGGCTGATTGAAACAATGGCGAGACGGGTTCGCCCGTCTCGCTTCCCCGCTTTCGAAGACAATAAAAGCCGCTCGACGGACGGTTCGGGAACAAGATGGTTATGGATCTAGATTCCTCTTCGCCGACATTCAGAGGTAACGCCGGCAACGCTGCGTCAGGCAGCGGCGGACCGGTCTTGCGCATCACGCGCGCCGGGCGCAGCTCCAATCTGCCGCTGACGACAGAGCGGCAGGTGGTCGGCGGCAGCGCCGATTGTGACCTGATCGTCCTAGGCGCCAAACCGGAACCCGCCTTTGCCATCAGTCTGCAGCGCTCCCGCGGCTCCGACACGGTGTCGTTGACCGCGTTGCGGGATGACGTCGTGATCGACGGTCGTTCCATCCCGCGCGATCGGACAATGACCCTTACGAAGAGACAGACCATCTCCTTCGACGGCACGATCTGTGAGCTCGAAGGTCTCGGCGCCGGGCGCGTGCGGTTCGCGCCGCGCCGGATTGCGGCTGCCGGCCTTCTCGGGCTGGCGGCGTTGCTTTTGCTGGCCGGCCTTTACAACAGCGATGCGCCGGCTCACGAAGCCCCGCTCGTCAGGGTTTCCGCCGCACCCGAACCGGCGCCGGCGGCGGCGGCGATCGCGGCCGAAATCCGCCAGGCCATTCGTATGGCGCAGCTTCCCCAAGATCTGAGCATCGTCGCCACCGCCGACGAAATTCGCATCGGCGAAGGATCGCGGCCTCTCGGCCTGCCCGACAAGACCAAGCTGCGCAGCATCATCGCCTCGATGAGCCGGCGCGGTTCCGTTTCCATCGTCGATCTCACCGCCCTCTCTTCCGGTCTCGACGGCTTCGTTGCCGCCGCCGGCTATACGCCCGTCAGGTTCATCATCGGCTCCGACGGCCGCCGCTACGAGGAAGGCGATGTCGTTTCGAGCGGCTGGCGCATCAAGGAGATCGGCAAAGACCAGATGATCGTTTCCCGTGACAGTGAGGACGATACGGTCAATTTCGCCTCTGCCGGCAATGCCGAGCCGAAGCTCGCCGAAATTTCCAGCAGCGAACAAGAATAGGCGATGGCGTCGGAAGCCGGATCATGAAGGTAAGGTCATCCGCCTTCGCCATGCTTGCGCAGCGCACCGATATGCTGCTTGCGGTTTTTTTCGCCTCCGTCGTGACGATGCTGGTGCTGCCGCTTCCGACAATCGTTCTGGACGTGCTGATCGCTTTCAATCTCTCCTTCGCTTTCGTGGTGCTGATCACCACGACCTATCTGAAGAGCGTGCTTGAAATCTCGACCTTTCCCGCGGTCATTCTGATCGGCACGCTGTTCCGCCTGGCCTTGACGATTTCCTCGACCCGGCTCGTGCTGGCGGACGCCGATGCCGGCGAGATCATCATGGCCTTCGGCGATTTCGTCGTTGCGGGAAATGTCGTCGTCGGGCTGATCATTTTCCTGATCGTGGCGCTGGTGCAGTTCATCGTGGTGACGAAGGGCGCCGAGCGCATCGCCGAGGTCGGCGCCCGTTTCACGCTCGACGCCATGCCGGGCAAGCAGCTCGCCATCGACAGCGACCTGCGCAACGGCCATATCAGCACGGAAGCCGCGCAGAAGCGCCGGTCGCGTCTCGAACAGGAGAGCCAGTTCTTCGGCGCGATGGACGGCGCCATGCGCTTCGTCAAGGGCGATGCGGTCGCAGGATTGGTGATCGTCGCCGTCAATCTCATCGGCGGCCTGGCGATCGGTATCTTCCAGAAGGGCCTGAGCTTCGCCGAGGCCGCCCATCTCTATACGCTGCTGTCGATCGGCGACGGTCTGGTGTCGCAGATTCCGTCCATTCTGATGGCAGTCTCGGCCGGTATCGTCGTGACCCGCGTGTCCGATGACGGCAACGGCAGTCTCGGCAGCGATATCGGCCGCGAACTCTTCCGGGAGCCCCGTGCATTGGCGATTGCGGCGGCGCTGACGATCTGCGCGGGCTTCGTGCCGGGATTTCCCACAGGCGTGCTCGGCGCGATCGGCCTGTGTCTGGCGGGCCTTGCCTTCATGGTGCATCGCCGGCGCGCCGGCCCAGCCGCGGCCGCATCGGCGAATGCCGTGGAAAGCGCCAATTCCTATCCGCTCGACAGGACGAAATATGGCGATCCCGTCATCGCCACCGTCGCGGTGGAAACGCTGGCGCGGCTTGAGGCGATGCGACTCGGCGAAATGCTGGACGGGCGGATCCGCATGGCGGCGCGCGCCGTCGGCGTCTCCGTGACGGTGCCGACGTTCAACGCCGATCCCCGCATGGCCGAGGATCTGATCCACCTTCAGGTCGAAAACGTGCCCGCCGGTCTCGTCAGCTGCGGTCCCGAACGGACGGCCGAACAGATTGCCGACGGCATCGTGCGCATCGTCCGCCGCCATATCGGCGCCCTGTTCAGCGTCGACGACGCGGCACAATGGCTGGGCAGCCTCGAACCGCGTCTCGGCAAACTGGCGATCGACGTCGCCACCCAGGTGCCGCTGATGCTGACGGTCGCGGTCGTCAGACGCCTGCTGGATTCCGGCGTGACGCTTTCCCAGCCGCGCGGACTGCTGGAAGTGATGCTGCACGCCGGCACCGATCACGCGCCGGATGCCCTGGCCGAAATGGCGCGCGCCGCGCTGGTCAAGCAGATCGCCTTCGGGCTTCTCGACCGGCGCGGATTGCTGCCGGCGCTGGTGCTTCCCGCCGAATGGGACCACTTCATCCGCTCCTATGACGCCGCTGGAGCGACCGAGAAGATCGAGATAGCCGAAAGGCTGCGCCTGCTGGCCGAGAAAGCCAGGCAGGCTCTCGAGGACGCCAACGAGCGGGGATACGATCCCATCATCATCGTGCCGGGCGAGTGGCGCCTGCTCACCCAGACGCTGATGATCCACCACAACTGCCGCATTCCGGTGCTGGCGGCGGAGGAGATCGACAGGGATATAACGATCGAAACCATCGGAGAGATCGGGCAAATCCGGAACGCTGCCGGCTCCAAACAAAGGCCGGGCTGATAGAGCAAGTGAAGTAGACGAGACCAACTGGGGATGAATGCAATGTGTGGCGTAGATGGACAAAGGCCCATAGACTTCGACAGAACCTCCCGTTTCGACCTTGAGTCCGATTGCCTTGGCGGCAGCAATAGGGCCGACACGGATTTCACCACCATCCGAACCCGCAAGGTCTCGCCCTTCGAAGATTTCTCCGGCAACCCGCCGACACTGACCTCCTATGTGCCGAATTCGCGGGAAACGTCGGAAAACGGCATGGATTCCGACCCCAAGGATCTGCTGCGCAAGCACATCAACTGGCAATCCGACTCCAAGAAGGTGGATCCATCCGACGAGAAACAGGCCACGACTTTGCAGACCACGACGGAAAAACCCGACCTCTCGAAAGAGGGCAGCGTCATCGTCGTCAACGAGCCGATCGTCGTGGATGGCGGCGTGTTCGACGGCAAGGGCGCGACCTATACGGCCTCGTCCAAGCTCGGCGATGGCGGCCAGTCCGAAACCCAATCGCCGCTGTTCATTCTCAAGAACGGCGCGACGCTCAAGAATGTCGATCTCGGCGAGAATGGCGCCGACGGAATCCACGTCTATGACGGCGCGACGCTCGAAAACGTCAATTGGCAGAATGTCGGCGAGGATGCGCTGACGGTAAAAAGCGCCGGCGACATCACTATTATCGGTGGCTCCGCCAAGGGCGCGACCGACAAGATCTTCCAGATCAATGCCGACACGAGGTTCTATCTGAAGGATTTCGTCGCTGACGGCTTTACCACGCTCGTGCGCACCAACGGCGGCAAGCAGATCGACGCCGACGTCACCATCGATGGCGGGGCGTTCTCCCACGGCAGCAACGTCTTCCGCACCGACAGCTCACTTGCCAGCGTGACGTTCCTCTCCGATATCACGCTGGACGATGTGAAGAACTGGACGCGTGTAGGTGACAACCAATCGGGCGTCTGAGACGCCCGACCACCGGAACCGCAAAGCGAAGATCAAGCGGGCGGCTTAGGCTCCCGCTTTTCATTGCCGGCCTGATCCTTGCCTGCGCGGCGGGCTGCTGCGCATTTCCGCGCCGATTTGCCGGCGCGCCGATTTCAGCTTCGGGTCGCCCTGGGTATCCTTGTATTCGCGCCGCGCCTCGGTCTTGGTCATGCGGTGTTCGTGCCTGAACAACGCGCGCGAAATGCGGATATCGAAAAACGCCGCCGCCACCATGATGCCGGCGGCAATGACGAGGATCGAGCCGAGGAGATGGGCTGTCGTGGAGAGCGTGCATGCTTCTCCGCAAAGAGGCGACCAGAAGATGCTGTTGAGGAAATAGAGGATCGCACCGCCGCCGGCGGTTGCGAGCAGGACAAACTTGACGAGCCCCTTGACGAACTCGGCGATGCTCGCGAGCGAAAAAAGCCTCTTGATGCCCTCGAACGGATTGAGCCGGGTGAAATCGAAGCTCATATGTTTGAACGATACGGGAAACCCCTGCCCGTCGAGGATCGACACCAGGATGGTCGCGGCAAGACCCATGGCAAGCGGCAGCCAGATGAGATCGAGCAGCGCCACGCCGGTTTCGCTCAAGCCGACAGTGACGGCGTCGGAGACGTCGGCTCGCGCGGCGGACTGAAGGCCGGCATCGAAACTGCGGGTGAAATCCTCGAGGATATCAGGCAAGCCCCAGGTGACGTAGACGGCGATGGCAAGGACGGAGATCGCAACCGGGATTTCCTTCGAGCGGGGAACCTGGCCCTCGCGGCGGAGCCGATCGAGCTTCACCCGGCTCGGCGGCAGGGTTTTTTCCTCGGTATCGTCATTTTTGGCCATGGGTCACCTCCAGCATGGCTTTCACCTCGTTGAATCCGTCGATCCAGAGATCGTGGAAATAGCTGGAGATAAAGGCCGTGTAGATGACGAGAATGACCACGACCGCGAAGTTCTTGATGGCCGGCAGGCTATCGTTCAGCGGGAATTGTTTCGACGAGCGGCCAACGAAGGCCAGCGACAATTCGAGCGCGCAGGTGACGATCATGAACGGGGCGGCAAGCAATCCGGCCGCTTTGAACAGCCGGCCGAATACACCGAGGATCATGTCGAGCGGATCGTCGGGCATGGCGGGCATGAGCTTGAAGAGCGGCCAGAACTCGAACGACTTGTAGAAAATCGCGACCAGATCGATGATGCCGCCGGCGCTGACGAAAATCACCAGGGCGATCGACATCATCAGCGAGCCGAGCGGCGCGGTTTCCAGCGCGTTGATCTGGTCGAAGAGATTGGCGGCATTGGCCCCGCGATAGACATCGGTCATATCACCCGCCGCCTGGGCCGCCCAGAAGGGAATGCCGAGCCCCATGCCGATGAGCGCCCCGAAGCAAAGTTCCTTCATCGAAAGGGCGGCCAGATCGAACCAGGACGTATCTCCGATAGCCAGCACCGAATAGGCGAAGGCGACGGAGGGCGCCGAAAGGCCGATTGCCAGGCCGAAACGCAGAATGCCGACGATGCTGAACAGCGAGAAGATCGGGAAGATCAGCAGGATCCCGAGCGCGCGGGCGGCGCCGAGCATGGCTGCGGCCGGTGCCGCGACCTCGATGCCGACGAGCGGAAGATGATCCGGCCCCATCCGCCCCGCCTCACTGAACCATGGTCGGGAAGTCGTTCAGGATATGAACGGAATGTTCGATCAGCGGCGTTGCCAGCACCCGGCCGAACAGCAGCAGGGTGATGGAGATCACGAAAATCTTGACGATCTGCGCGATGGTCTGTTCCTGGATTTGCGTTGCAGCCTGGAAAATGGCGATGATCAGCCCGAGAAGCGCGGCCAGGCCCAGAATGGGGCCGGCCAAGGCGAAGGTCGCCATGACGGACATGCCGATTTCAGCTGCGACCTGGTCTTCACCCATGGTGGCAGGCCTTTCGCGTGGGCGCGGCAGGCGCTCGAACCGGGGCTTTCGTCAAGGCGCGATGCTCACTGCGCATAGGACAGCACCAGACCTTCCAGCAATCGCCGCCAGCCGTCGATCGAGACGAACAGCAGCAGCTTCAGCGGTGTCGACACCACGGTCGGGGACATCATCTGCATGCCGAGCGCCACCAGAATGGCGGAGACGGCGAAGTCGATCATCAGGAAGGGCAGATAAATCAGAAATCCGATTTCAAAGGCCCGCGTCAGTTCCGAAACGAGGAAGCTTGGCGTCAGCACGGTGATATCGTCGGAGGCAATGGGGGTTGCCGGCGCGTTTGCCCAGATCTTCTGCGACGCCTGCACGAAAAAGTCGCGCACCTCGGCGTCGGAAAATTTCAGCATGAAATCCTTCAGCGGCGCTGCCACTTTGATCATGCCGTCCGCCATGCCACTGACCGTGCCGAAATCGCCGCTATGGGCGAGCAGCAATTGCCAGCTGTTTTGCAGCACCGGGTTCATCACGAAGGCCGAGAGCACGATGGCAATCGCAAAGACCAGGAGATTCGGCGGCGTCTGCTGGATGCCGATCGCATTGCGCACGATCAGCAGGACGACTGAAATCTTGGTGAAGGAGGTTGCGATCACGGCAATGACCGGCAGCATCGAGATCGCCGCCATTGCCGCGAGGCTCTGGGCAAGAGGAAAGCTCTGTTCCATCAGTCGTGCAGCGCCGTGACGCGAACGGCGCTCAACCCATCCACGGAAATGATTTCGCCCCGTCCGATAATGCGGCCCTGGGCGATGATATCGACGGCGTCCGACAATGGCCTGTCGAGGTTGAACACATAGCCCTCGCCGATCGTCTCGAGTGTGCGCAGCGGCAACTCCAGCCGTCCGGCATCGAAGACCAGCTTGATCGGGATGCTGTCGACAGGCGACGGACGCGGCTCGCCCTGCAATTGCTGATCGACGGTGTCATTCGTCATGAAATGCCTCATTGGTCCGGTTGGCGTCGACAGGAGCGGCTCGGTGAGGACCGCGCCTTTGTCCGAGCGCATGCAGGTTGCAAGGTAACGTTCACCCGTGATCGCGACCACGGTCTCCGGTGCCCCCCCATCGATGACGATGCCGTCCCCCAATCGCAGGGATTTGATCTGACCGACCGACAGCACGGCATAACCGCGCCGGATGTTGACCGCCGTCGTCAGGGCATTGAGCGTGCGGCGCGGTAGGCGGCTTGCCCAGCCGACGAGGCCGGCAAGGAAGGTTTCATCGAAACGGCCGCTCAAGGGCAGGCTCATGCCGCTCCAGCCGATTTCGAAGCCGAAATTGCCGCTAAAATCCGGCTCCGGCTGCGCGCCGATCTCCAGCAGCGAAAGGCCGATGCCGATCTTGTTCTCGATTGCCTCGAAGGCCTCGGCGAACTGATGTTCCACCACCGCCGCCTTTTCATGCGGTGACAGTTTTTCCCAGAGCAGCAGCGGTTCCAGCCTTTCGGCCAGCAGCCGCAATGCTCCGGCCGAAGCAATCAGCATCTGATCCTGCTCGCCGACGCGGCAGAGAATGCCGACAGGATCGGCGATCCGCGTGGCCGCGATATCGGGGGACAGCGGGCGAACGGAAAGCGTCTGCTCCCGGACCGGAATTTGCCAGGCGGCGCGCATCGTCGTGCCGGAACGGGAAAAGAAGCTCCCGGCCATCGATGAGTCGGGCCATGCGGGCGCGGCGATATTCATCGGACAAGCTCCTCGAGCGCTTCGACGATCGCGCCGAACGGCTGCGGCTTGCCCTGGCCGTCAAACAGGAAGCGCTGGATGAGCCCGTGTTTGGCGACGGCCTCGTCGACGGCGGCATCGCGCCCCTGGCGATATTCGCCGACGCGGATCAGCAGTTCCACCTCGTCATAGAGGGCCAGCAGGGCGCGCAGCCTGTCGGCTGCCTGGCGATGGCTCTCGCTCACCACCGCGCTCATCGTCCGGCTTCGGCTGGCCAGCACATCGATCGCCGGAAAATTGCCCGCCCTGGCAATCTTGTCAGAGAGCACGATATGGCCGTCCAGCAGCGACCTGGTTTCTTCGGCGATCGGATCGTCCTGCTCTTCGCCTTCGACGAGGACCGTATAGAAAGCCGTCATCGTGCCGTTTGCGCTGTTGCCGGCGCGCTCGAAGATCTGCGGCAAGACGGCGAATACGGAAGGCGGAAAGCCGCGCCGCACCGGCGGTTCGCCGGCAGCAAGCCCGACTTCGCGCAAGGCGCGGGCCATGCGGGTGACGCTGTCGATGACGAGCAGCACATGTTTTCCCTGCTCGCGAAAATATTCGGCGATCGCCGTTGCCGTCATCACCGCCTTGAACCGCTCCAGCGCCGGGCGATCCGATGTCGCCAGAACCAGCGCCACATTCGAGGCAACGCCTTCCGGCATGTTGTCGGCAACGAATTCGCCGACCTCGCGTCCGCGTTCCCCCACCAGCGCGCAGACGATCACATCGGCCTTGTTGTTGGCGACGATCTGGGACACCAACGTCGACTTGCCGGCGCCGGGCGCGCCGAAAATACCGATGCGCTGGCCCTGCCCGCAGGTCAGCAATCCGTCCAGGGCGGCAATCCCCGAGGTGAACGGCTGGCGGATGGGACGGCGCGACAAGGGGTTGACCGGCTGGCCGTAGAGCGGCTGCAGGAAACGCGCGTCATCGCCGGCCGGATTGGCGGAGGGACGCAGGACGTTGCCGTGCGCATCGACGACCGCGCCGAGCAGGAAGTTGCCGACAGAGATCGCCGGCTCCCGGCCGGTCGGGACGATTTCCGTGCGCTGGGAGATGCCGCGGGTTTCGCCGTGAAGCGAGAGAAGTGCCGTCTCGCCGTCGATACCGACGACATCGGCGAGGCCGATGCGGCCCCTGCCCGGCTCATGCAGTTCGCAGAGCTCGCCGATCCGAACCGAGGGGATGAGCGCCCGCACCAGCAGGCCCGAAACACTCGTCACGCGGCCGCTCTGCCGCCGCACGTCCGTCTGTTCGAGCGTCCGCTCCATGCGAAGCAATGCGTCAGCCATGGACGAGGGCCTCGATCACGGTGGCGAGCTGGTCTTTCAAGCCGATCTGGCTTCGTCCCGCCGATGTCTCCAGGACGATCTCGCCGGCAGACATCAGCGGATCCGTTTCGATAGTGATGCGATGATCGATATCCGCAATTGCCTGGGCGATCATGGCGGCATCCTCGGGGGCGACATGGAGGGCGATCTCCTGGGCCTCTGCGGTCTGGGATATGGCGTGGCGGACCAATCGCCTGGTGCGTTCGTCGGCCTCCATCGATCCGAGGATCAATCCGACCGATTTCAGAACCACCGCCTCGACCCAGCTGTCGAGATTGGCAATCTCCTGTTCGGCTTTTCCGAGCGAGGCGGCAAGCCGTGCGGCGGCATCACGAACGCCCTGTTCGAACCCGTCGCGATAGCCGTTTTGGGCGGCCTGCTCGCTGGCGGCTGCAAGTGTGGCCTGGGATTGGGCGGCGTCCTGGCGGGCAGCCGCCAGAATTTGCGCCGCCTCCCTGATCTGGCCGAAGTTTTCCGCCGGAATGATGCGGTCGTGGCGTGCAAATCCCGAGCTCATCGTCCGGCGCCTTCCTGTGTGGAGGCGACCTCGTCGACGGCGGCCGTCGCCAGAACGAGCGCCGGGCTCTTCAACAGGGAAGCCGAGCCGTTTTCGGCCATGTCGCGCCAGCCCGCCCACCGCCATGCCGCAGAGATCCGATATTCGTCTGCCAGAAGCGTCAGCATCGACCAGCCATCGGCCTCGACGACATGCCTTGCCTGCTCGCTCAACAGATCAAGCGGCGGCGTTGCCGTGGAAAGATTGATGTGGCCGAGGGCGAATGCGACCGCTTCCTCGCCGTAGGCGGCCCTGAGCCTCGCAAGGGTCGGGCGATCGACCGCGGGGCAGAAGGCTGCGAGATGATAGGCGAAGCCCGCCCGGAACGCGGCCTTTGAGAGTCCGTCCGCGTCCATGGAAATCAGGCGGCGGGCGCCGTCGGCAAATGTGGCGGGGTCGCCATGGGCTTCTGCGATCTCCGTGAAAAGCCGCCGGTGCAGCCGCCGCGACAGGGTAGACCCATCGGCAAGGAGCGGCGCGGTCCCATCCCATCGGGCGGCCGTCAGCATATCCGCGGAAAGCAGCGCTGCCCTGCGGATCCTCGCCGCATCCGAGATCGCCTCGCCGTCCGAACGCGGCGTGCGCATGCTCAGCGCTCCTTCCGCTGCGGCAACAGCAGCAGCAGGCATGCCCCGATGGCGAGGATAATTGCGCCGATCACGGCCAGATTGGGGGCCTTGAAAGCCGAGAGAGCGCTTTGCACCATCGAGAATGGCGCTGCGGCGGGTGCCGGCGTCACGGTTGCCGCCGGGGCCGATGCTGCCGTTGCCGGCGGGGCCGCCGGCGCGCCGACCTCCGACCAGGGGCTGACCACCACCGAGACATCTTCGTAAGAGAGATCACGGATGCTGTTGACCAGAACGGACCGGCTTTTCATGTCGATCTCGTTGAGATTGGCGCCGGGGCGATATTGCAACACGGCCGCCGCCTTCGCCTTTTCCTTGATGAGCCCGCGGCCGTTTTCCTCCGGCAGCACCACATGGACGCGCGCCGTCGCCACGCCGTCAAGCCCCGAAAGCGTTTCGGCAAGCTGCTGCTCGATGGCGTAGCTCATCCGGGCTTTTTGTTCGTAAGGCGTCACAAGGAAGCCGTTGCCGGGAAAGAGTTCGGCGACATTTCCGAACGACTGACGCGGCAGACCGGCGCCCGCCAGCAACTCGATCGCCCGGGCATGATCGGCTGATTCAGCGGCGATCGCATAGGTCCCGCCCTTTTCGCTCCTCATGGTGACGGAGATGCCGGCGCGTTCGAGCAGGACCTGAGCATCCAGCGCATCGCGCTGATCGAGTCCCGTCAGCACGTCCTGGCTGCAGGCGGCGAGGAACAGGCAGAAAGCGAGCATGGCGGCCTTCGGAAGGACTTTGCGCGCGGGCGAAGTGATCGGTGATCTCGCAAGGGCCGATGTGATCATGATATTCACTGGCCCTGCGTCAGCCGTTTGGACGACGACATCACCGACTGGGTGAGTGACGACAGCAGCGTCGTGCCGGTCGCGAATTGCTGTGATTTCTCCAGCCGGTCGATCGATGTCGTGATGTCTTCGATCTTCGGGCCGCTGTGATCCTTGTCCGCGGCAAATCGCACCAGCGGCGTCTCCGGCTGGCCGTTCCCGGCCACCGGCATGAAGAATGCCGACAGCCGGTCGAGAATGCTGGAGGGCCTGGTATTGCCTTCCGGTGAATAGGAGGGCGGGACGGCGTCGGACTCAGGCGCGATCTTGCGGCCCTGGATGTTGGGAATGGAGGTGAGTTCGGTTGGCCGAAGGCCGGCGAAATCCGCCGGCTGCAGCCCGATCCGCTCCGCCACGATCTCCGAGGTCTTCAGCACATTGCCTGTCGATACGCCATCAACGGGCGGCGTAAAGGCGCGGCCGGTAAGTTCTTCTCCGCTCATTGCAATTCCTCAACTCGGTACACGTCAACTGCAAACGATGAACGGGAACGCTACTCGTCGCTGCCTTCGTCGATCGCCTCCTTGGCGAAATTGAAAAGCGAATTGTTCAGCATCAGGGTGTTGGAAATCATGCCTGGCAGAAACGCGTCCACGGCAGCGGAGAGTATCTCGCTCTCGCTGTTCGGATCGACCTTTTTCGTCGTGCTGCCGGTGGTGTCCTTGGAATCTGTCTTATCAGTCGTCAGCTCCACCGAGACAGGGTTTGCAGGCGCCAGGTTCAGGTCGGAATTCACTGCATCTACGGCCATATGAGCACTTCCATCAAGGAGTTATCAAAATGAATGCATGATTTGATATGGATAAAAAAACGGCCGGTCAATTGTTTAAACTTAACCGATGGTTAATTTTCGGAAATTACAATCGCTTTGACAACTTTCTCGACCTTTATATTAAAATTGAACGTTTTTATCCATAAAGCGCAGCAGATATCCAGATTGCGCATGAAATTCATACTTAAATTTATTGCTATCAAATATTCACAGGCCCGACCGCCTCTACGCCAACCGGGCCTGTGAGTACCCAGATATTTGGTGTTGCGAAAGCGTCCCGGATCAGCCCACCGCCGTACCGCGGCGCTTCTCGATATCGGCGATGATCGCGTCCCAGTTCTCAGGGGTCAGCTCGCGCTGTTCCGGGTCGCGGGGCGCGGGGGCGACGCCGCCCTTGGCGCCGACGCGCTGACCTGTTTTGGCGTAGATGCCGACCGTGTCGTTGACAGTGCGCTTAAGCATGTCGTTCATCATGTCGGTCTGCTTGTGGAAGGCTTTTTCCTGCTTGATGCTCTGGTAGATGGCAAAGCCCGCCCAGGCCGCCCAGGACACCGCGCCGGCGATCGCGAAGGCGAGCGAGAAGCCGCCGGAGACGAGCGCTACCGTTGCGCCCGTGCGCCCGAGGAAGGTGGAATTCACCAGCATATTGGCAACGCCTGCGATGCCCTCGATCGCGCCGACCGTGTCCGCCGCGGTTCCGATACCCATGAAGATGAGATCGACCGGATCGCCCTTGCCACTGGTGAGCCCCTGCAGGAACTGGTAATATTCCACCGGCAGCCAAGCGACGCCGGCAACGGCGCCAACCGTCGTCCCGGTATTCTTGAAAAAGGCGGAGAGCACGCTGCGCTGCGCCCGCGCCAGCTCGTCGGAAACGCCGACGAGTGAACTGATCCCATCCAGCAGCGAAAAATTCGAGGCTTTGATCGCCGAGCCGAGCGCACTGCCCATGTGCGCGAGAGCGCCAAGGGCGTGCAGAACCACGATGCCGATGCTGTCCCAGGTCGGGCTCGTCATGTTGAGGCCGGCATAGATGGAGCGGGATGCGGTAAGCACCGACATCACGCCGGAAGAGAGCGCCGCCTTGTATTTGACAGGATCGACCCCTGCCGGCGCCGCCGTCGCGGTCTTGTCGATCAGCTTGGCAAGGTCGGCCTTGATCGTTTCGACGCTGCCGCCCGGTCGCATCGTCGCCCAAAGCGCGGTGAAGATCGTCGTGAAATTGGTCTTGTATTGCGCCATGGCATCGGCATTGCCCTTGAACAGGGTTTCCGCCAGCGCGTCGAGGCTCGGGGCGATGATCCTCTTGATCGCCTCTTCGGCGGTCTTGCCGTCGACGATGATTGGATCGATCACATCCGTGCCGGGCATCAGCGTCTTCATCAGGCCTGACATGGAAAGTCCCATGTCCTTGAGGCTCGATGTCAGATATTCGCTGTCGATATAGGGCAGATCGAGACTTTGGATGGTCTTGCTCCAGCCATTGTCCTTGGTGGCGAACATGCGCTCGGCGATCCAGGCGTCGCCCCCGCTGCCGGCGAAGAAGCGCCCGCCGTCTGAGCCGTTGGCGGCAATGCCCTTGCCGGCCAGCCCGGTGCCGATCATGATTGCCGCCATGACGTCGTTGAACGAATAGCTGGCGAGATTGCTGGAGGGCAGCGGCGAGACGCTCTTGTCCCACTCGGCATTGGCCGGCAACTTCGAGACCAGGCTGGCGCCCATGACGAGCCCTTCCAGCGCGGTCTGCACCGCATGGCGGTAGCCCAAGACCTCCTTGCCGCCGGGTGCGCTCAGGCGCGACGTCAGGCGCTCCAGATTGCCGGCGAGATCGCCGATGCCGATTTCTCCGGCGCCTACCTTGTCGAGCAGCGGACCGAGAAGCGCCTTGACGTCGGCCTTGAACTGATCGCGCACCTCGGGGCTGTCTGACCCGTAAAACTGGTTGGCCATCGCCTGGATGGTCGGGTTGAACAGGTGGGTGATATTGTTGGGAACGGTGCTGCCGAATTCGGAAGCGGCAACCTTTTTCAAACCGTCGAGGTCGATCTTGAGATCGGGGAACAGGCTCCCGCCGAGCCCGAGCGACTGGTCGAAATCCACAACCGGCAGGATGGAGCCGAGCCCCTTCAGTTCCCGCTCGGTCTTGTTGCCGGCCAGTCCCATGCGGATCAGGCCATCGAGCGCCGTCGTCGGATCGGAGATCGTCGGCAGCACGTTCTTGTCGAAGAATTCGGCATAGGTCTTGTCGGCAATCGCCGAGCGCTGCTTTACGAAATCGTCGGGAAGCACCATGGAATAGAAGCCGAGGGCGGCATTATATTCCTTGAGAATGGTGGTGACGTCCTTGCCGGATTTGAGACCGTCATTCAGCAGGCCGCCATTGACGATGTCGCGCTCAAAGGCATCCTCGACCTTCGTACGCAGGTCCTTCATCTTCTCGTCACGCGTTATCGTGTCGTTGATGATCTCGGAAGCGTCCTTGTTCGTATCGGCCGGCGCCACGCGATAACCGGAGAAGATCAGCTTGAAGGCCTTCAGCGCCTTCTCCGTCATCAGCGAGTTGACGTCGGGGTCCGAGCCCAGGATGGCGATCGACTTGTCGAGATCCTTCAGGATCTCCTGGTCGTTGTAGATGCCGCGCTGGTTGTCGCCGAGGCTGTCCTTGTATTGGCCGAAGGTCGCCTTGGTCTGAAGCAGATCGAGATACATGATCAGTTTCTGCTCGGCAGTGTAATTGTGAGGGTTTTTGACGACGTCGATGCTCTCGAAGGATTTGTCCTTGTCCTTCAGCCCTTCCATGAAGCCCTGATTGATCTCGCTCATGAAATCGGAATTGAACAGGAGATCGATGACCGGCTGGATCGGCGCGGTAGGGCGGGACGTGCCATTCGACGTGGCGGCCAGCGAAACGAACTTCGGACTGCTCGTCTGCGCCGATATAGAGGAGAAAATCGTCAGGGCTGCCGTCGTGGTCCCGTCAGAGGCAAAAGGCGATGCCTTCTTGACCGTGGTGCTCGTGGTTTTGCCCTGGCTCGTGGAATTTTCGGACTTTGGATCGGAATTGGCGTTTAGCCGGAGAAATGAAACCGTATCGATATCCGAAGATGCTGGTGCGATCGATGACATGCGTTCCCTTTGATTTTCTTTTTCCGCTTTTCGCGGATGACGTCGTTTACCTTACGTTAGGCATAAGATCGACCTTTGCGTGATAATTCAAGCCCGATCGGACATCGCGGTTGCATAAAATGCAGCGGCCTCGCGCCTGGAGATCAAAAATCACATTTTTACCGAGGGGTCGCAGGGTATTTCCCAGGCTGTGGCGGTCATCGTTGCCGCCCCTCTGCCTCTACCAGATGAATGACGGGTCTGGCCCAAATTCGAGATGCACGGACTCGCCGGTGTAGCGTTCAAGCTTCTCGTTCAGCTGCTTTTCCATTTTGTCGAGCTTCTTCACGCCATTGGCCATATCCCACAGACCAAGCGCCAGCCCGACGGCCGAGGCAACGAGGCCGGTGACCAGTCCGGCCGCGGCAAGGCCGGTTTTGGCGGCGCTGCTGAAGATGGTCACGACTTCCGGCGCCACCGTTCCGAGTCCGGAAAAGGCACGGGACATGGCATTGGTCAGATAAAGCATCGCCTCGGAGAAACCGATCAGCGCGTTGCCGGTACCGGCAATGCCGCCGATTATTTCGAGCGCGCCCTTGGCGCGGTCGCCGGCCTTCATCGACCGCGACGCCGAATAGAAGCCGAGGCCGGCCATGGCGAGGCCGCCGGCCGCGCCGAGGATCTTGCCTGCCGCTTCCATCGTCTTCGGCGAGAAGTTCATCGAGATCCCCTTGCCCCAGCTGCCAGGCTGATTGCCGAAGGCGCTGAACGGTTTGCCGGCAACGTCGAGGTTCTTGCCGAGCCCCTCCATCGTCATGCCGACGATCTGTGTCGCCGAGCCGACCGCAGCGGCGATATCGGCCGGCGTCCACTTGCCGCCGACACCGAGGCCGTGCGCCACCAGCACGCTCGACATCGTCAGCATCTGCACGGCGTGCATCAGACCGGCCTTGTACACTTCGGCATCGATGCCGGCAGGTGTACGGGTCTGGCGCGGCAGGTCGAGCGAATCCTTGAAGGAGGCAAGCGCGTCGTCGAGCTTCATACCGCCGCGCACCATGCGCAGAACGCCGTCGACGTCGCGCGCTATATCCTGCGCCAGGTTCTGCTTCAGCGTCTCGCCGCCATCTGCCGGGCCGTTTTTGCTGATGAAATCCTCGGCGAAGGTGTTTGCCAACTGGCTGATGGCGTCATTCGTTGCGCCGGGCACAAATGTGTCATCCGGACCCGACAGCAGCGGCTCGAGATCGACACCCTGGCCGTCGCCGATATAATGTTCCTTGACGATGTTCGAGAAGGTGACGTTCGCGGCGTCGAGATGCGCGTCGATATAATCCTGGGGCAGGAGATCGACGAGCGTGTTGAGTTCGGAATAATAATCCTTCAGGGCATCTTCGAAGCTCTTGCCGGCGCTCAGCGCCCGGTCGATCGCCTTGCCGCCGCCGATATCGATCAGATAGGCGTCTTCGATGTTGGTGAGCAGATCGGAATTCTCCGGGCTTTGCAGATATTCCTTCATGCCGCTCGCGAAGATATCCGAGAGATGCTGCTGCGTCGCCGGATCGGCCGTCAGCTTTTCGATCCGCGCATCGAGGTCCTTGCCGACGCGCTCGCCATCGGGCACGCTGTCGCCATACTGGTTCATATAGCCATTGAACTGCTGTTTGATCTCGATGAGATCGTAGAGCACCGTCGCCTTCTGTTCCGGCGTCAGCTGGTCGAGGTGGTCCATGTTGTCGGGCGCGACGAAATTCCGGTTCACGTCCTTCACGGCGTCGCCGAGAATGCCGTATTTGAGTTCGTCGAGCTTCTTCAGCGTCGGCTCATAGGCGGTCGACGGAGCGTAGCCGCGCAGCACCTTGCTTTCCAGGATGTCGTTCTCGTCGATCGGGCGCTCCACGACCGGCTCGATGGCATCCGAGCCCGACATGACAAGGTCCATCTTCTTGAGGCTCGATGTCAGATAGTCGCTGTCGATATAGGGCAGATCGAGATTTTGGACGGTCTTGCTCCAGCCATTGTCCGTGGTGGCGAACATACGCTCGGCGATCCAGGCGTCACCGCCGCTGCCGGCGAAGAAGCGCCCGCGATCTGAGCCGTTGGCCGCAATGCCCTTGCCGGCCAGCCCGGCGCCGATCATGATTGCCGCCATGACGTCGTTGAACGAATAGCTGGCGAGATTGCTGGAGGGTAGCGGCGAGACGCTCTTGTCCCACTCGGCATTGGCCGGGAGCTTCGAGACCAGGCTGGCGCCCATGACGAGCCCTTCGAGCGCGGTCTGTACCGCGTGGCGGTAACCCCAGACTTCCTTGCCGCCGGGAGCGCTCAGACGCGAGGTCAGGCGCTCCAGAAGGCCGCCAAGATCAGCCTGACTGACCTCTCCGGCGCCTACCTTGTCGAGCAGCGGACCGAGAAGCGCCTTGACGTCGGCCTTGAACTGATCGCGCACCGCGGGGCTGTCTCCCCCGTAAAACTGCTTGGCCATCGCCTGGATGGTCGGGTTGAACAGGTGGGTGATGTTGTTGGGAACGGTGCTGCCGAATTCGGAAGCGGCAACCTTTTTCAAACCGTCCAGGTCGATCTTGAGATCGTTGCCCGGGTCGGTTTCGGGCGTGCTCACCTTTGCATCGACCAGGATCGCGGTGGCGCCGCTTTTGCTCTGGGTAAACCCGACGAAGCCCCGCGCAGCGGAGATGTCGAGTGCCTGCCCGTTGCCGCTCGGCGCGATCTTGCGTATTTCGCCGGCGTCGATGGTTTTTGTCGATGCAGAACGGCCAGTCACGTCTTTCTGGTCGAGGTCCACGACCAGGGTTTCGACCTCTTTCGATCCGCTGCCAACACGTTCCAACATGATTTCGTCACTCCTGATCGACGGCCGCACCCTGAACGGAGGCCCGGAAAGCCTCGTTAGGTCAGAAGTTTTTCAGTGATATGACAAATGGGTGCTATCGGAGCGGCAAAATTGAACCATTGACCCCCACATAGCGCTTCCAAATTATACCGCAGTACAAATGCTGGTGACACCGCAGTCGCCAAGGTGCGGCGCAATAGAGCACGCTACCGTAGGGAATGCGCTCACGAGACAGATCAAAGTCGGTCCTCGGGCTCGGTTTTCAGACTGCATTGTCCGGCAAATCGGTATAAGCCGTCCTCTCGAACAAATCAGGGGACAACATGGAAACCGTGGAAATCAGCAGCCGCAGCGACTTCGGCCTTTGGGCAATTGAGCGGGCGCGGGAAATCGTAACGTCCGAGGGAACTGCTTTTGCGATGGCCGCTCGCGATATGGACGACGAGGCGCTTGCAAACGCTGCAGCCGCGCTAGGCAAGGCCATCAGCGATGCGATGGTGGAAGTGTTTGACGGCCTGATAGATGAATCGTGATTGTGAAGAGACAGCGGGTCACTGACCGATAAAAATTGGTCAGCACCGTCCGGGCTCGCCGTCTTCCCCTCTCATTGCAAACTGTCAGAAACTTGCATATAATTCTGACAAGAGAAATGCCATGCAAAAGCTGACATAGCAAATCATGGGACATGCTGAACGACTGCCGGAAGGACCGCGCTTTCGGCAAAGAGTTTTTTGCATCTCGGAAATCGAGCCGCCCTGGATCAGGCTCTGTCGCGCCTGGCCGAGCGTGGCGAGCTCGTCCGGGCGGGCCGTGGTATCTATATGCGGCCCGTCAAAAGTCGCTTTGGCAGTCGGCCGCCGACGGTCGAACAGGCCGTAGAGGCGGTGGCGCAGCAGCGCGGTGAGGTCATCGTCTCGATGGCGCCGCCGCGGCAAATGCCCTGGGCCTGACCTCCCAGGTCCCGGTCCGCTCCGTCTACCTGACATCCGGCCGTAGCCGGACGATGACCCTTGGACAGCAGACGGTCGAGCTCAAGCACGTGCCGCGCTGGCAATTGGCCTTGGCCGATCGACCTGCTGGCGTGGCGGTCCGCGCACTTGCATGGCTTGGGCCGGAAAGGGCCGATGAAGCACTGTCGCGGATCAAGCGAAAGCTGCCGCCAAACGCGTTCGGCGAGCTGGTGGCGGCGGCTCCGCAGTTTCCGACCTGGCTTGCAAGAAGCGTAGGAAAGGCTGCGCATCGCTGATCTGTTTCTGACCTTGTCAAAGGATAACCGACGCGAAGCCTTGGCGGTGGCGGCCGACCGCACCGGACGGCCCATTCATCTCCTCGAAAAGGATGTCTGGGTCGTCTGGACGCTGCAGACGCTCTTTTCGTCCAAGCTCGGTGAGCATCTCGTCTTCAAGGGCGGCACCTCGCTTTCGAAAGCCTACGGTGTCATCAAAAGGTTCTCCGAGGATGTCGACCTGACCTACGATATCCGCGCCCTGGCGCCGGACTTGGTTGGCGACAATGACGAAGCACTGCCGAAAACCCGCAGCGAGGAGAAACACTGGACCAGCGAGGTGCGAAAGCGGCTTCCGGTCTGGGTGGCGGGCTCGGTGGAGCCGGTTATGGCGCGTTGCGCGTTCAATCTCTTCCGGCGGCAATCCGCCTCGAGGACGATACGCTCTACCTCGACTATGAAGCGGTGAGCAGCGGATCCGGCTATGTCGCCCCGAGCGTCATGCTCGAATTCGGAGCGCGGTCGACCGGCGAGCCGGCCAGTATCCGTCGACTGTGACGCGTCGGGCCAGGTTGATGGTGTCGAATTTCCGAAAGCGAGTCCCCGCGTCATGCACGCGGAGCGGACGTTGTGGGAGAAAGCGACCGCCATCCATGTCTTCTGCCTGCAGGAGCGCCTTCGCGGCGATCGTTTTGCCCGCCACTGGCATGATGTCGTCCGGCTGGACGATGCTGGTTTCGCCGACAAAGCATCCGCGGATCGGCAACTCGCCAATGCCGTGGCGAAACACAAATCCATGTTTTTTGCGGAAAAGGCGGCCGACCGCTCGCCCATCGACTACGCCGCAGCCGTCAACGGCAATCTGGTTCTGACGCCATCCGGAGAAGGTCTGCGTGCGCTCGGCGAGGATTACGCGCGCATGGTCGACGACGGCCTGCTGCTCGGCGATTCCGAGCCGTTCGAGCACCTGATCGAGCGATGCACGCAAATTCAGGCGCATGCCAACAAAAGCGACGCGTCAAAATAAGCAATTGCCGGCCCACAGCCGCACCCTGCCCATTACTGTGAGTGCCCTGTCACCGACGCGGTTTGGCTTCGCGCCAATTATAAGGCGTTTGCTCGTGGCAGGCACCCTTGATGTGATGAGAGTGAAGCTCGGACCCGGTTATTCCGGCTCCGGCCTCGGCGAGGATGTGGCCAAATACCGCACGGGTGCGGGTTCGTTTGAGGAAAGTTGCGCCACGTAAAATGAAGATCCGGTGTGTTTGCAGTGAAGGCATTCAAATTCCCAATTTCAATCTCGCCGGAAGCCCGAGCAAGCTCAAAATCGCTGACGCGAGAATCGACACGGATGTTCCACTTGCCGCAACGGCACGTTCTCGCGCCAAGTGCCGTCCTCCCACTGGCGCGCCGCACGCTTGATTGGCTCTATTCCCGCAGGGGGGGTCGACAAGACGAAGGTCACTTCTTGGCGTCCAGCGGATCGACGTCGCCTTTCATCAGGAAGGCCGCAATCTCGACAGGGCCAGCGCGCGCGGGCGTGACGATGATTTTTGCCATCGCCTTGTCTGAATGAAGATGCGTCGAAGCCGGCTGTGCTGCCGCAGCGATAGGCGCGCGGTGGCGGCGTGAATCGCCAAGTTGCCGCAACGGCCAGCACGAGGAACTCGACCAACGTCTCGGCGGCGAAATAGCGGAAGGTGCATTCCGGTAAACCACGGCGATCGAAACTTAAATCCGTCGCAATCTTCTCGACACTCACGTAGCATGAGCCTCGCGAACAAACGCCGCCACGCCACTATGGCAATTTCACTTCTCCTCCTCGGGATGAAATGGGACCATTCCTGAGGCGCTCTATTCCATCTCGAATACGGAGGATCCGGCATGCCTACGGTGTTGTTCAGACACGACCTCGCTTAACGATGTACTGAAGATTGCAGTCTACACGAAGCACGTTGCAGGCAGTGCTATGAAGTGTTCGCGGAAGATGGTTCGAGGTCTCGTCGGACGCTCTGTCGCGGCGAGCGCGGGACGTGTCTGATGCCCTCGATTTCAGTGAAGAACCATATTTCACGTGTTGCCCACCTGCCGACAACTTCCACCATCGCAAAAATGCACGTCCGCCTACCGAAGCTGAACGCTAACGATCCCCAAATGAGCTCAAAGATCACCTGTCGGCGGCGGCGGCGGAATTGGACTGATGAGGTGAGGGCACAGATTCTTGCCCACAACGTTCTTCAACTCGGCCCAATCCGGCGATATGTTCCCTCATCCTGGTTTCAGGCCTGCCTTCAAGGCCCTGTCGGCTCGACACTTGGATTTTACAGGCGCCTGGCTGCTGGCCGACTGCCGCGCCCATTCCGTGATGATAAAAGTATTGTGCCGTGTTGGGTTCTTCACAAATATGTCCAGCACCCGACGTAGTTCTCTGCTCGGAAGCGGTTGAGGTCTGCGCCTTGACGCCGAAGATGGCCCTCTACAAGTTGGGTGACAATGTCCCGAGAGTTCTGCTCGCATTGGTTAGACGGGCAGGCTGGCTCTTTTATGCGTAGCGGCGATCTCGATGAGATTCAGCGTCAATCAGGATGAGACTCGCGCCGGGGTGTGACGGAGTGAGGGCGTAGCCCGATCGTAGTCATACCCCGGCGTGGCGCAGATTTTCGGCGTCTCATGATCGCGGTCGGTCCGGTACATTTGCGGTTTTCTGGATTGGAGAACCAGTTTGTGCCGGGTCGCCATTTAACCGATCATCAGATGAGACTCTTCATGAAGTACCGACAAACGCATTCCGTAGAGGTCGCCGCGTCAAAAGCGTCGATCAGCCGAGCCACGGCATACCGCCTCGACAAGGAGGTACAACTGCCTTCTCAGAGCAAAGCGCCGCGCGGACGCCGCCGCCCTGATCCCTTAGAGCTGATATTCGAGACCGAAGTCGTCCCGCTCCTGAAGGCCGCACCCGGTATCCGTGCCGTCGCTGTCTACAACGAGATGCTGCGCCGACATCCAGAACTCTCTGAAGGTATCCGCCGCACGCTTGAACGACGCATTCGGTCGTGGCGTGCTGTCCATGGCGAAGCGCAGGGGGTCATCTTCCGCCAAACGCACGAGCCAGGCCGGTTGGGCCTTTCGGATTTTACCGACGCCAGCGGTCTTGGTGTGACCATCGCCGGCCAGCCGCTTGATCACCTGTTCTATCACTTCCGGCTTGTCTGGTCGGGCTTCGAACATGCCCATGTCATTCTCGGCGGCGAAAGCTTTGTCGCGCTGGCTGAAGGGCTTCAAAATGCCCTGTGGTCCGTGGGAGGTACGCCGCTTTATCATCGAAGCGACAGCCTGTCGGCGGCATTCCGCAACCTCGACGCCGATGCCAAGGTCGATCTCACCCACCGATACGATCAGCTTTGCTCCCATTATCGAATGACGCCGACGCGCAACAACAAAGGCGTCGCGCATGAGAACGGCTCTATCGAAAGCTCCCATGGCCATCTCAAGAACTCTGTTCATGACGCCCTGCTGATGCGGGGGGCCAAGGAATTCGACGACCTCAGTTCTTACCGCGCCTTTGTCGATGACATCGTCAGCCGTCGCAACGCTGCCCATGGCAAGCGCATTGATGCTGAGCGATCCCATCTGCAGGCGCTGCCCGAGCGCCGGACCACGGACTTCGAAGAGATTGTCGTTACGGTGTCCCGGACGGGCGGCTTCACCTTGCGCAAGGTCTTCTACACCGTGCCATCCCGCCTGATCGGCCACAGGTTAAGAGTTCGCCTGTTCGACGATCGGCTGGATGTCTTTGTCGGCGGTACGCATCTGATGACGTTGCGCCGAGGACGCGGCCATCCCGACGGCCGACACGACCAGGTCGTCAACTACCACCACGTCATCCATTCCCTGCGCAAAAAGCCGATGGCGCTCCGCGGCCTCGTTTATCGCGACAAGCTCTTCCCGCGTCAGGAATATCGCAAGGCCTTCGAAGCCCTCATCGAGCATCTTCCCGACAAGCAGGCTTGCAAGATCACCGTCGAACTCCTGGCGCTCGCGCATGACCGTGGTTGCGAACGCGAACTTGCCGAAGAATTGGCCAGGATACTCGATGCTGGTGACTTACCCAATCTGGCTACCATGCGAGCGCTCTTCGGTCCGGATCCAGCCAAGCTGCCGACCGTTCATGTGCAACTCGCATCGCTCAACGGTTATGAGGCCCTGATCGGGACGGGAGAAGCGGCATGAAGAACGCCCACGTTATCGATGAAGCACGCCTCGGCATCATGCTCAACGAGCTCCGGCTGCCGACGATCAAAATGCTGTGGCCACGATTTGCCGAAGAGGCGGACCGGGAAGGATGGCCGGCAGCTCGCTTCCTGTCGGCTATTGCCGAGCACGAGCTGGCAGAGCGTGCCAATCGCAGGATTGAACGGCATCTCGCCGAAGCGCACCTGCCGCCCGGAAAGACCTTAGACAGCTTCGCCTTTGACGCTGTACCCATGATCTCGAAGGCGCAGGTCATGGCAATCACCGCCGGCGACAGCTGGCTTGCCAAGGGAGCTAACATCCTCATGTTCGGTCCGCCCGGCGGAGGAAAGAGCCATCTTGCTGCTGCCATCGGCCTTGCGCTGATCGAGAACGGATGGCGGGTCCTGTTCACCCGGACCACCGATCTTGTGCAGAAGCTTCAGGTCGCCCGAAGGGAACTGCAGCTTGAGTCTGCCATCGACAAACTCAACAGGTACGACTTGCTCATCCTCGATGACCTCGCCTACGTCACCAAGGACCAGGCGGAAACAAGCGTGCTATTCGAGCTGATCTCGGCACGATACGAGCACCGGTCGATCCTGATCACCGCCAACCAGCCGTTCGGAGAGTGGAACCGGGTCTTTCCCGACCCTGCCATGACACTCGCAGCAGTCGACCGGCTCGTGCACCATGCCACGATCTTCGAGATGAACGTCGAAAGCTATCGCCGCAGAACTGCGCTTGAGGAAAAACGCCAGCGCGGCCGACCGGCCTCGTTTGCGACAATCAGGACATCAACGCTGTCTGTCGCGGAGCGGCAATCAGAAAACGACGAAGAACTTGTCAGCGGCAATCAGCATGATAATTTGATCCCGACCGCGACCTAAGAATCTCATCCAGATTGTCGCAAGCGTCTCATCCTGATTGCCGCGCTATTAGCTATTTTGCATCGATGGGCAGGCTCAAGGTTCTCTTGGAAGTCAGCATTTAGCTGCCTCACCATGGCGTTGAATAGGCTGAGTCGACCAAAGTGCTGCGCCCATTACCGAAGATTGCGATGAGGCATCAGCGTCCTTCAGCAATCTTGCCAAAGAATGCAGGCTTGCGAGATCGACGTGCGGAACCGCCAGGCTGCGCCAACAACCACTCATTGATCGGTCGAACATCCACGATGGGACCTCAAGAAGTCGACCAGAAGAAGAACCAGAAAGGCTGCAGCGGAAATATGCTTCCCTTTGGACACCGCCTCATGCACGTGAACGGGTTGCCCGGACCAGGGATGCCACGGATACAAAAGCTCGCGAACCTCGGTCCCGTGGGTGTTCTGTCGTCGTGTTGTACAACCATTTCCGGCCGCACTCATCGCTCGGATACCAGACCCCGGCCGAGGCTCTAATTGTGAGCTTTCGGGAGGTTGTCCATTCAAAGCGGATTTAGGAGACTGGAGCTATCACACCTCGAGTCGGAAGGATCGCCGCGAATGAACATTCATAAGAATGCCCGACTGACGCCGTTGCGCCGGGAACAAATGGCGCTTGCTGTTATCGAAGGGCATCTGACCCAGGCTCAGGCAGCACAGGCCTATGGCGTCGCGGCCAAGATCGTCGCCCGTTGGGTCGAGCGTTTCAAGGCCGGTGGTCGAGAGGCGATGCTCGATCGTTCCTCCCGACCTCATGCCATGCCCCGGCAGACCAG